>JARGGF010000209.1 GCA_029210905.1 Bacteroidales bacterium
AGGAAATAGAGTCTAAAGAAGGGAGGTTGAAATATCTTGAAAATCAAGTCAGCTACAGTACCATTAACTTATATATCTACCAGAAAAGAGAGCAGGCCTACACCGGGTTTTTCGAAAAATTAATTGAAGGACTTGAAGGCGGCTGGAAAGGAATTTTAACCTTTATAATCGGACTTACCTATATTTGGCCATTAATACTTCTAATTGCTGGCTCTGTCTGGATTATACTAAAGCGAACTAAAAAAAAGAAGCAGAATACAGCAAATTGAGGCTTATTTTTGATACTTTTGTGCAACTTTTAAAAAACTTCCGGAGCAGTATTCTATCCGCATGTAATTCTAGAGATTGGGCTCCGGCCAATGAAAGCATCAAAAAATAAGTGTATGTATCAAGAAAATTCATTTGATTTAATAAGACCATATAATAATAACGAAGTAAAGGGGGTAATTGAACATCTTCTTCAAGAACCACATTTCCAGAAAGTACTAAGTGTAGTTTATCCAAAGCGCGAACTTTCTGAAATAATGACACATCTTCGAAAAATTTCTACCGTAAAAGAATTTCAGAAGGAAGTTGTCTATTACTATCTTCGAATAATTATTGATAAAACCATCAACAAATTAAGTTTTTCGGGTCTTGATCAGCTTGATCCCTCTAAAAAATATTTATTTATTTCAAACCACAGAGACATTATTCTGGACTCGGCCTTGTTAAATGTAATCTTATTTGAAAATAAAATAAAAACTACTGAAATTGCTATTGGAAGCAACCTGCTAATTTTCCCATGGATAGAAATGCTGGTCAAACTGAATAAAAGTTTCGTGGTTCGCCGAAATCTACCGGTAAAAGAAACGCTGCTCGCTTCAAAAGAACTTTCAGCTTATATACAATATACGCTGCTCGAAAAAAAGAACTCAGTATGGATAGCTCAGAAAGAAGGCCGAACAAAAGATGGGGATGATGGGACACACTCAGGACTACTGAAAATGATACATATGAGTAGTAACCAATCAGTTGCAGATTATTACAAGGCCTTAAAAATGGTTCCTGTATCTATTTCATATGAAGTAGAGCCCTGCGATAAAGCTAAAACCACGGAATTATACACCCGATTAAGGGATGGAAGCTATGTTAAGGATCCAAAAGAAGACTTGCTAAGTATGAGTGGTGGTTTAAATAATTTCAAAGGCCGTGTACATTTTCATTTTGGTAAAGTATTAAATGAGGAGCTTAATGAGTTAAATGACATCCATTTTAAGAATGACCAATATGTGAAACTTGCACAAATAGTAGACAAAAGTGTTCATGAAGGTTTTAAATTATTCGAAGGGAGTTATATTGCCTATGATATTTTGTCAAAAACTACCAAATTTGCAGATAAATATACTAAAGCTGAATATCAATCTTTTTGCAAGCATGTGAATGAAAATATTGCTGACATTGAAGGAGATAAAGATATTATAAAAAGGATTTTCCTTGGTATCTATGCAAATCCACTTATTAATAAGTTTAAGCTTGAAAAAATTCCTGTAGAGCAGGAAGTTTAAAATATTCTATTTTATTGATTATCAGAAACATACCCAACATCCTGTGGTAAATTACTTTGAAGCGAGGCTTCAACGGCAAGTTGATCGCAACGTTCGTTTTCTTTAACATTTGCATGGCCTTTTACCCAAACGAAATTAACTTTATGTTTTCGATAAATTTTTAAAAAACGCCGCCAAAGATCGGCGTTTTTTTTATTTTTAAAACTAATTTTCTCCCATCCAAAAACCCACTTCTTTTCAACAGCATCAACAACATATTTTGAATCGGAATAAATAGTAACCAGGCTGTTGGCTTTCTTTAAAGCCTCAAGACCTACAATAGCTGCCAACAATTCCATTCTGTTATTAGTGGTGAGTGCAAATCCTCCGGAAAGTTCTTTTCGATGAGCTCCTGAGATCAGTACCGTGCCATAGCCACCAGGTCCGGGATTGCCCCTTGCTGCCCCATCAGTATAAATCGTAATTTTATTCATTTAATCAGTTTGCCAGGTTTGGGAAAAATTTGCCTATTGAAATTGCAAGGTTCGACATAAATAGTTTTATAGCAATAGCCAATAGAATGATGCCAAACATCTTACTCAAAATCATGATGCCATTTGGTCCCAAAATCCGCTGGAAAAAATGAGTTAATCTTAAAACAATATAAACCAGAATCATATTTAGAATTAATGAAACCACAATATTTTCTACTGCATATTCTGCACGCAATGAAAGTAATGTAGTCATTGAACCGGCCCCTGCAATTAAAGGAAATGCTAATGGAACAATAGAAGCACTGCCTGTTGAATGATTTTTAAACAAACTGATTCCCAGTATCATTTCCAATGCCAGAAAAAATAAAATCAAGGCCCCAGCAATTGCAAAAGATGATATATCAACGCCAAATAACCCAAGTACTGATTTTCCGGCAAATAAGAAAACAAGCATAATTAAAAAAGCAACTACAGTTGCTTTGGCTGCCTCAATTTTGCCCCCTTTTTCTTTTAGATCTATTATTATTGGTATTGAGCCTGTTATGTCAATTACCGCAAACAAAACCATAAATGATGAAACAATATCTATTAAGTTAAAATCCATAATATCAGTGTATTAAATATTTTTTATTCGGTATAAAATTTCAACAGGTCAACTACTGCTCTAAAACAGACCGGGCAGAATGTTTTGGTAGCATTTGATCTCATTTTACAGTCATAAACAGGTCTGTAAATGCCTTTCTTTACATATCCTGCTCCTTCAAATGCACCAATTTTTGTCTTATATTTTTCTTCATCCAGTGTAGGAATAGGAGTTCCTTCCTCCACCAAATCTTTCCATTTACTATCAAAATTTACCAGATTACTTATGTTTACCTGCCAGGGTTCTACACTCATATCATATAATTCTTCGGCATTATCATACCCGTACTGATATTCATCGCCCAGGGCAGCAAAGGCATGCCCAAATTCGTGGGTGAAAACTTCTTCGGAATATTGATTATCACTTGTACAAAGGTTATAGTAATTATAAATACCTCCACCACCATACTTACTGGAATTGACCAATATATATATCTGATCATAAGGAACATGTGCTGCTAAATCTCTTATTTGCCTTACATCTCTGGTTGTCAGGTATCTTTCGCTGTTGAAGGTGTAAAAATGAGTGTTTAATATCGTCTTTTTCCAGATTCCCTGTCCGGGAATATCAGTTCCAGATTCTTCAGATGGCGCATTAACTAACCAAAAATTGATTTTAGGTTGATATTCTTTAAATGGTGAAACCTTAAAAAAGTATCCGATAAAACGTTTAACATCGGCCTGAAACTTCTGCATTTCTTCCTGCGTGTAGCCTTCCGGTAAAACAGCAATATCAAGCGCAAATGCAGGATCTGCATCGCCAATTTTTTCGGTTTCATATTTATTGGCGACCTCCTTTACAATGAAATAATTCTTTGGATCAACTTCCAATTCATAAACTAAATTAAAAACCTGCTTTCTGTTCCTGTTCAATAATTTAATAATTATTTTATTCTTTGGAAAAGGCATCACCACAGAACCATAATAACTTCTGGGAAGTGTTTTGGCTTCCTCAGTATCAATCCATTCACGAAAAAGTGAAGAATAGCCTCTGGAATAAATCATAGTTTTACCCGTAGAATCAAATACCTGGAGCAAATAATCCCCATAGTTAAATTTATCGATCAGGTTAGTTTTAGAACCACCCCAAAATTGTTCTTCCAATAATTGTTCAAAATAAATAATTGAGGTATCAGAATTACCAGCTCTATTGTAATCAAATCGTAAGGTCTTTGGAAGGAAATAATCATCAAAGCTAACCTGGCCAATTGCAGAAACTGCCATTGAAAAGAAAAGAAGTACCGCTATTTTTCTCATGATCGAAAGATTTAAGTTTTGGGTGAAATACATTTGCAAAGCAAAATTAGGCTATTTTATATTAAAGGCAAATGATTTTAATCACACATATAAAGTGTTGATTACAAGACAGTTAATTGTCAATACATCAAACTTAAATCATTTCAAATTTGGTATAGGGAACCAAAACTTCAGGAATCATTATACCTTCGGCAGTCTGGTAATTCTCAAGCAAAGCAGCTACAATCCTTGGCAAGGCAAGTGCACTTCCATTTAAAGTATGTGCCAGTTGGGTTTTCTTTTCACCTTTTTCTTTAAAGCGAAGTTTTAACCTGTTAGCCTGATAATCAACGAAATTAGATACAGAGCTGACTTCGAGCCATTTTTCCTGAGCTGCAGAATAGACTTCAAAATCGTAGGTTAACGCAGAAGTAAAGCTCATATCTCCACCACAAAGTCTTAAAATACGATATGGCAAACCAAGACTAACAACTAATGATTCAACATAACTAACCATTTCATCAAGTGCCTGGTAAGAATCAGATGGGTGTCGAAGCTGAACAATTTCAACTTTATCAAATTGGTGAAGGCGATTTAGACCCCGAACATCTTTTCCGTAAGAACCGGCTTCGCGTCTGAAACATGGGGTATATGCAACTCGCTTTACAGGGAAATCTTCGCTATTTAATATCTCATCACGGAAAATATTTGTGACCGGCACCTCGGCTGTTGGTATCAAATAAAAATTATCTACGCCTACATGATACATTTGCCCCTCTTTATCAGGTAACTGACCCGTTCCAAAACCGGAAGCTTCATTTACCATTAATGGAGGAATCACTTCGTGATAGCCATTATCAACAGCTTGATCAAGAAAATAACTTATTAAAGCACGTTGTAGTTTTGCGCCTTTTCCTTTATAAACAGGAAACCCTGCTCCAGTAATTTTATTGCCTAATTCAAAGTCGATCAAATCGTATTTTTTAGCCAAATCCCAGTGTGCTAATTTTTCCGGGCTTAATTCAGGAATTACCCCGCCTTTCTTAACTTCGATATTATCATCAGCTCCTTTTCCAGCTGGAACAACCTCAGCAGGAATATTTGGAAGCTGCACCAATAAGTTACTTAATTTGGTTTCTAAATCACTTAATCTGGTCCCAAAATCTTTAGACTCAACTTTTAAGATAGCTGTACGCTGCTTTGCATCATTTGCTTCAGCTTGTTTTCCTTCCTTAAAAAGCTGACCTATTTGCTTTGCCAGTATGTTTGATTCAGCCAAACAAGCATCCAGTTTGTTTTGAGTTTCTTTTCTCTCGTCATCTACCAGAATAATTTCTTCGACTAAGGATGTAGCATTGAAGTTTTTGATTTTTAATCGGTTAATAACTTCGTCTTTTTGATCTCTTAGTAGTTTAATTGTCAGCATTGTACAGGTGTATTAGAAATTGATGTATTAGAAATTAGTGCATTGTATAAATTCATAAGGAGTTGATTCCTATGAGCATAAAACATTGCAGTATACAATTCAATGTCGTTTAGTTAAGTTCATTCCTAAAAATGAACAAAGTCATTAGACATTGGTCACTGGTCATTTAATGACTAATGACCAGTGACCAATTACAAATGGAGTGAAGCCTTATTTGTTAACTAAAAGGCATTGGTATACAATTTACTAAGTCTAATATTAAAAAATCTCCTAAAATTACCATATTTTATGATAATGCCAGGAGATTTGATAAATATCTTTAAAGTAAATTATTTACTCTCTTGAACAGGTAAAACAGAAACGTAAGATTTATTGTTTCTCTTTCTTTTAAAAGTAACTACCCCATCAGTAAGTGCAAATAGAGTATGATCTTTACCCATTCCTACATTCTCGTCAGGATGGTGCTGAGTCCCTCTTTGTCTGATAATGATATTACCAGCTTTGGCTACCTGCCCTCCATAAACTTTTACACCAAGTCGTTTACTATGAGATTCTCTACCGTTTTTGGAACTACCGGCTCCTTTTTTATGTGCCATATCTATATATTTTTATAATTCTTGTTTAAAAACTGATTAGATAGAAATCGATTCAATTTCTATCTGAGTAAAATCCTGTCGATGACCAGAAAGCTTTTGATACCCTTTTCTTCTTTTCTTTTTGAAGATTTTAACTTTATCACCCCTGACGTGCTCAAGCACTTTGGCCGAAATTTTAGCTCCATCAACTGTGGGTGCGCCAATTTTGATACTGCCTTCATCATCAATAAGAAGAATCTGATCAAATTCAACTTTGTCTCCTTCGTTTTTATCTAAACGATGTACAAAAATCTTGTTATCTTTCTCTACTTTAAACTGTTGTCCAGCTATTTCTACAATTGCATACATAATTATAAAATTTTGTTCCGTAGGTGGTAAATCCTGTAATCTATTGACTTGTTGGATTTTATCGCTTATAAACCCCGGAAGATTTATTTGGACTGCAAAAGTAGAAAAATATATTCATACAGCAAAAGCATATTTAAATTTTTAATGCCCGTTTTATAATATTGCTAATCATTTTTACTCATAATCAATTATAATTAGCTTTATTCCAACTATTTAATGGCAATTTTTGTTTATTAAAATATGGATTGGTTTTCTATAAATCAGAATCTTATTGCCAAGTAAATTAAACATAAAGAATATATGTTGAACAATTTTATTACTTTTGCTAATGAAAATTGAAGGCCATTAAAATAGCAATGAACAGAATTAAACTGAATATAGAGAGTCTTGTATATAGTCAAACCCAATCCGGGGCATATGTGCTGGTTCTGATTGAGGAAGATGGAGCACGAAAGCTGCCAATTGTAATTGGAACAGCTGAAGCACAAGCAATTGCAATAGCCCTGGAAGGGATGCGCCCTCCAAGACCACTCACCCACGACTTATTTATAAACTTCGCTTCGGCCTATAATATTAACCTGGTAGAGGTATTAATTACCAAACTTGAAGAAGGTATTTTTTATTCAGAGCTGGTATGTGAAAGTTTTGCCAACAGAATTAAAATTGACTCCAGGACATCAGATGCCGTGGCACTTGCGATAAGGTTTAAATGCCCTATTTATGCAAATGACAGTGTGCTAAAAATGGCAGGGATCTCGGCTAATGAATTTGGAAATGCCAGTGTAGAAAGTGAAGATTCCAATGAAATTGATGCTGATAACAAAAAGCAAGAAAAAGATTTCGAAAATATTCCGTTCAAAAGCAGTGCACCATCCGAACATAATTTATCACAACTCGAAGAAAGCCGAATTAAGATCTTTTCACTCATCAGCCCGCAGCTTGC
>JARGGF010000020.1 GCA_029210905.1 Bacteroidales bacterium
ATAATAATAGCATGTTTGGGATTGTTTGCCTTGGTTTTAAACAACACAGAAAAACGGGTAAAGGAAATCGGAATCCGAAAAGTTAATGGGGCAAAAACTCCAGCTATTTTAATCACAATCAATAAAGAGTTTATGAAATGGTTAGCAATCGCTTTTATAATTGCTGCGCCTATAGCTTATTATGTCATGTATAATTGGCTACAAAACTTCGCCTACAAAACAACATTAAGCTGGTGGATATTTGCATTGTCCGGTCTTATCGTGTTTGTTGTTGCAATAATTACTGTTAGTTGGCAGAGTTGGAAAGTTGCTACAAGAAATCCTGTTGAGGCATTAAGGTATGAATAAATAATTGTGGGATAAAGGAAAATGAAACATTATAATTTAAAAATTGCTATAAGAAATGCCCGTAAAAATGGCATCTTAACCTTTGCAAAACTATTTGGGCTAAGCACTTCATTCGCAGCTATTTTGTTTGCCGCATGCTATGTTTATTACGCAACCAGTTTTGACAAATGTATCCCTGAATATAATCATATATACCGTTGCCTGATGCAGGGGATGCTCAATGGGCGTGATGCTGACTTTGCAGTTACCAGTCCGCAAATGGCAAAAGCCATCTCATCTGGTATTCCTGAAATTGAAGAGGCATTACGGATTCTAGATTGAGGCGAAGCCTCTTTAAAATTCAGCAGCATAAATTCAATAAAATAGCTACTATGTTTAAGTTTTTTATTAAAATTAGCCTTCGAAATTTGTTTAAACATAAAACAAATACGCTTATCAATATTATAAGCCTTTCTTTAGGCATTACAATTTTATTACTGATTTCAATTTATACACTTAATGAATTAAGTGTAGATGATTTCCATAAAAAAGCACCGCAAATTTATAAAGTGTCATATGGAAATTCAAGTTTTACACCTGGCCCGCTATCGGGATTATTAAATGATATATTTCCTGAAATTCAAAATACTACACATATCGAAACTCACCAGCTATTAGCATTATCTCCGGTTTTAAACTATAATAATAGCTCATTCGAAATAGAAAAATATTATTCAGCGGATTCTTCCTTTTTCGAAATCTTTGATTTTGAGCTGCTGGAAGGGAACTTAAATTCTGCTTTACAATCCCCATTTTCAATGATCCTGACCGAAAAAGAAGCAATCAGGATATTTAATAATAAAAACCCACTTGGAGAAATAGTAAAATGGAAAAGTAATAATGATGTTTCATTTACTGTCAGGGCTGTAATTAAAAATCTCCCGCCAAATTCATCCATTCAGTTTAATGGACTAATTTCGGCAAGTTCTTTAAAAAATATGGGGCATCAATATTATCCCGAAAACTGGGGGTATGCAACATTCGAAACCTATCTGCTTTTAAAACCCAATGTTAAGCCTGAATTATTTGAACAAAAAATTAAAAATTTCCTTGTTGGATATTATAAAACCAACCTTTCATCCATGTCCTGTAATATGGATGCAGAAAATTCGCCTTTAAGATTGCACCCCCTAAAAGAAGTTTACTTTAAAGACCTCATTCAGGACACAACAAATCGTGGAAATATAATGCTTATATGGGTACTAATTGCTGTAGGTATAGTTATAATGTTACTCTCAATGATTAATTATATAAATTTGTTTACAGCCAGGACTTCAGTCAGGACAAAGGAAATAGGTATACAAAAAGTAGTCGGTTGCAAAAAAATGAACCATGTACTACAATATTTAGTCGAAACCAGCATAATTAGTTTTTTTGCATCTATTGCCGGGTTTATTATAACTATTTTGGTACTGAATGAATTTAGCCAATTAATGAACCTGAGTCAAAACCTGAGTTTTCCCTATTCGATATTCTTCATATATTTCATTCCCGGGGTTATTTTGCTTGGAATCGTTGCAGGAATATATCCGGCTTTTTATGTCACATCCCAAAATATAACAGATAACCTAAAAAATAATTCATGGAAGCAAAATAAAGGTTTCAATCTTCGGTACCTTCTTATCATTATTCAGTTTTCATCAACAATATTATTAATAGCAACTTCTTTTTTTATATACAAACAGGTAGATTATATGAAAAGTAAAAATATTGGGATAAATACTAAAAATATTTTGAACATCAAGTTACCTTTTCCTATTCTTATGGGTAAAAAAGAGTTATTCCGCGACCAGTTGCAAAATATACCCGGGATAAAAAAGGTTTCCTTTTCGAGCACAATAATCGGGAAAATTGAAGGACAGAACAGCCAGGAAGTGGAAGGAAAAAAAGTGGATTTTGCTTCGTTATGGGTAGATGCCGAATTCATTGATTTATTTAACATACAGTTGATTGAAGGAAGGTTTTTTTCAAAGGAATTTGAGAGTGATGTAAATTCCACAGCGCTTTTAAATGAGTCAGCACTGAAGGAATTTGCAATAGAGGATCCGTTTAAAATAGAAATTAAGGTGCCGGGAGGAAAAGCCAGGGTGGTTGGAATTGTTAAGGATTTTAATTACAAATCACTGCATAACAGCATAGAACCATTAGCAATTATCTATTTGCCTGGTCAGGGACAACATGCTAACATCGTTTTATCAGGTGATATCTCACAGACTTTAACCAAAATTGAAAAAATCTGGGATGAATTGGCCCCTGGTTTTCCATTCAATTACAACTTTCTGGATTCGAGCTTAGCGAACTTATATAAAAAAGAAGAACAAATGCGAAAAGCCATTTCATATTTTTCATTAATCGCTATTCTTATTGCATTTTTAGGATTATTTGGCCTTTCTGTTTTTGTTGCCGAAAGGCGGGTAAAAGAAATTTGTGTGCGCAAAATAAATGGCGCTAAAGTATGGGAAATACTTTTCATGTTAAATAAAGATATTGCAAAAAACATAGCTTTTTCATTTTTAATTGCATGTCCACTGGCTTATTATATCATGAACGATTGGCTCCAAAACTTTGCCTATAAAACAGAACTAAGCTGGTGGATATTCGCTTTAGCTGGACTTATTACTATGTTAATTGCCTTATTGACTGTAAGCTGGCAGACATGGAGGGCGGCGAGGAGGAACCCGGTCGAAGCCCTTCGATATGAATAACAGAAGGGCGGAGATCCCGATAGTGAAACGTATCGGGGTGGAGGTATTAAGGTATGAATAAATTATTTGTAATTATCAAGAAAATCTTTAGGAGAGATGATTGAAATATTTCGAAACGGATGTAAAACTAAAAGATCGGCATCACCGGTTATGATTAAATCGGCCTTACCTGATAAAGCAAGATCCAGATATTTGTTATCTTTTGGGTCGCGACAGGCACTTACATTATGGACAACTTCAATATTTCTTGATGCGGCCAAAAAAGACAGAATAAAATCTTCCTTTATTGAACTGTCTTCAAAATATTTATCGAATTTAGGCCTTGACAGAGTATCTATAAATTCTTTCAAAGTATTTGGCGAGCGCAGTATATCATGGTTTTTGGTGGCTTTTTCAACAGTAAAAAAAGGAACAGATTGTTTCAGTAATGCAGCGCTTATTAAAACATTATTATCAATTACTATTTTCATCTACTCATCAGCCAATAGCTCATCTAATTTTTTTTGTGTTAAGCCTTGTTTTGCTGCATATTCACCAATTTCTTCCATTACTTGCAGTAGTGGCCTGGGCTTGGAAACCCATAATTCAATGAACCTTGATAATTCTTCTTTCTTTTCGTTTGATAATTTTTCTATTTTTTCTGCTGCATCATCCTTCACCTGTATACTAATAACTTTCATAACCTTATTCTTTTTTAATTTCCAATATTACAAAATTAAACAAAAATGGATTATTCATATCCATTATCTATAATTTAAAACGATTTAAGTTATTTGCTTTCCTTTATTTATAGGGAATTGCATCGGCCTTCAGTGCTATTGTAATTAACCAGCCTATTTCTTACCAGGCCATGCACAACTAGCTCCAAACCTTTGCCTATAAAACAGATTTAAGTTGGTGGATTTTTGCCCTGGCAGGTATTTTAGTATGTGTTGTAGCAATATTGACTGTAAGTTTGCAAGCATTGAAAACCGCAATAAAAAACCCAGTAGACGCATTAAGATATGAATAAAACATTTCTAACCTATCTCTTATATATATTTAATAGCTCAAAATAAAATTTTGTGGAAATCCGTGAAAACGTAAAAGAGCGATCGCAAAAAAGTTTTTCAGTTAAATCTGCTTAACTTTTGATGAGCTTGTCGAAGCATCCTTGTTCCAATGTGAAAACATCGAAGAAGTTCTTGAACAGTGCAAGCACCCTTTATTTATTTTATGACTGTTTGTTCAATTATTTTTTTTTGCAGATCAGGTAGAAGAGGGTGTTCAAAAAGTAGTAAAATATAATAAATGCCACCAAAACACAAAGTCATAAAATCCCACAAATCACTGATTTAAAAAAAGATATGTTTTGTGAATATTTGTGGTTTAGAGTTTTGGTGGCTGAAAAATTACTTTTTGAACAGCCTCTTCTGGTAGGACAGCATCCTGTTTTTATAACAGTGGCACCTATAATTTGCACTTTGCATATTTCAGGACTTAATTGTGCAATTGACAAGCTAAAATCCACCCAATTGATTTTCACCCCTTCTAAGTTTGAAAAGTCATACAGAAAGTGTTAACTTTGTACACAGCGGGGGCAGGTTAATCCAAATGCCACCTGTATTATTTTATTATATTGTAAAACAATAACCTGCTACTTTTCAATGGGCAAAAAAGAAAAACAAAAAATAGTGCGCTTTGACTGGGCAATGAAACACCTGCTGCGGAACAAGGCCAATTTTGACATACTTGAGGGTTTTATGTCTGCATTGTTGGGCGACAACGAAATAAAAGTGCTCCAACTAATAGAAAGCGAGGGCAATACCGACGACAAAGACGAAAAATTCAACCGTGTCGATATTATGGTACAGGATGGATACAAACGCAAAATCATCATTGAAATACAGAATACCCGCGAAAGCGATTATTTGGAACGGATTCTTTTTGGCACATCCAAAGCAATAACCCAAAGCATTGATTCGGGTATTGCTTTTAGGAAAATAGACAAAATAATATCAATAAGTATTTTATATTTTAATTTGGGCATAGGCGAGGACTACCTTTATCATGGCGAAACAATATTCAAAGGGCTTACCACGCAGAAAGAAATTGACAAAGTAAAGGCCGTGTTGCCTGATGAAAAACGTTTCCGGGGCTTGAATATATTCCCTGAATATTATTTGATACAAGTAGAGAAGTACAAAAACATAATCAACCGTGCCATAGACGAATGGGTTTATTGGTTCAAAAACGAAGAAATAGCCGAAAACAGCACTTCAAAAAACATTGACAAGGTGCAGGAAAAACTGTCGTACCTAAAAATGAAACCCGAGGAAAAAAAGGCCTACCAAAAGTACCTCGAACGCCTGGCCTCGGAAACAGATATGATAGAAACTGCCAAAAATGACGGGAAACAGGAAGCACAACAGGAGCTCTTGCCCAAATTGAAGGAAGCTAAAGCCAGAGAAGAAGAAGCCAAAGCAAAAGAAAAAGAGGCACTGAAAAAACTAGCCAAAGTTATGAAATCACTCGGAAAAACGGCTGATGAGATTATGAAAGAAACAGGGCTTTCACCAAGGGAAATAGAAAACCTTTAACAGGGAAATTTACACATAATTGAAAATAAAGGTCTTCGGCGAAGCTAATAATGTGTGTTAAGTTAAGTATTAAAAAGCATGTCTTTTTTACACCCCCTTGCATTTTTGTAAAACAAAAACCCATATTTTAATTACGAATTTTTATCTTTATGCATTTAAAATACAACCTTTTGTCCTGTATGAGAGTCTAATGTTCTATACAAAAATCCTAAAAACCCTATTGCATTTATAATGAAAATCAAGTATTTAGCCACAGCCTTTCACTACATAAAAGGAAAGGTTCCCTATTGGTTTCTATCAATATTGTTTATTTTATCCCTTCAGGTTTCATTTGCAGAAAACTATTATTGGGTAGCAGGTTCCGGGAACTGGTCGGAGCTAAACCATTGGGCTACTAGCTCCGGGGGTGCTGTCTTTCACTCCTCCGTGCCTGCATTTGATGATAATGTGATATTTGATGCCAATTCATTTTTTAATGCAGATAATATTGTAAATATAGATGTAGAAAGTGCCAATTGTTTAAATCTGAACTTTATAGCATTAACTAAAAATCTGAACTTTACAGGAAGTAGTGAGCTACATATCTATTCTGGTCTTGCCATGAGTACCTTAGTGAATTTCGGATTTAATGGCTCGCTTATTTTTGAAGCGAAAAACGGAACACAAAGCTTTATTACAAAAGATAAAGTTTTCCCTTGTAACATCACTTTTGCAGGTCTCAATAATAATTGGACCGTTACCGGAAAACTTGATTGTCAGAAATCCTTACAAGTCAACTCACATTTTAGTAATTTTTCATGCGAAAACCTGAATATTGGTGGCGACCTGACAATAAGTGCCAATTATCTCACCCTCCATGTAAACGGAAGTGCATCTGTTTCATATGAATTGTTTTTATTGGGAGCGGGTGCTGATGTCAATATCGCAGGGAAAGTTACCGCCCGGAGTGCATATCTATATGCCGGCAACCTGGAGCTCAGTGATTCTTTAACTGCTACAAGTGATCTTTACTTATCAGCAGGTTCTATTAATTCTAACGGAAAGGTTATAAGTTTTAACACATGTTTGCTGGAGCCTGCCTGCACCGCTAATTTATCAAACTCCACAATCAATATATACAATCAGTTTAATATTTCCGGAGCAACATCAAACCTGACAAGCACCAATACCTCGTTATATTTTTCCGGGGGAAGTAATTTGCTTTTAAATGCCTCTCCTCCAGTGAGTTTTAATTTGGTTAATTTTAATAATACCGGCATGGTTTCCTGCTCAAACAGTTCAATTCAGAGCTTGAATTTTGCCAGCAACGGCATCATTAATGGAGAAGGAAATAACTTTGCAGGTGCTACTTTTAGTAAAAACGGAAATATCATTGGCAATCACCAATTTGCCACACTTAATCTATCTCCGGGTTATCAATATCAGTTTCAATCAGGTAAAACACAGACAATTACCGGATTATTAAATGCAACGGGCAATTGCCAGGCCTTCGTTATTTTAAAGAGTGATATTGAAGGAGCTCAGGCTAATATCTCAAAAGCAACAGGTACAAGCAATCTGGATTATCTAATTGTTCAGGATATGAACTTTACCGGAGGGGGCAGCTTTTTATCCACTAATTTTGTAGATATCCAAAATACTACTGGTATAACAGGCTCAACTCAGCCAGGCAGAAACTTATACTGGGTAGGTGGTTCAGGGAACTGGAGTGAGGCCTCCAACTGGTCAACATCTAGCGGCGGTGCCGGAGGCGCCTGTATCCCCTCTCCAACGGACAATGTAATATTTGATGGAAATTCTTTCAACAGCAACAATCAGGAAGTATTGATTGATGAAGAACAGGCCTTTTGCAATGACATTAATTGGACTTCAGCTACCAATAATCCGGTGTTTTCAAATACTCATTCTAACGCCTCCTTACATATTTTTGGTTCATGCAGTTTGAATTCAGCCATGAGCAATGCTTTTGATGGTAAAATATTATTTCACTCAGAAAATACCGGCAATATTATTTTAAGTAATGGCAATAGCTTCAAAGCCGATTTATATTTTGAAGGTAAAGGTGGTGAATGGACTTTATCTGATGATTTAATGGTAGACAATGAATCAATTTATCTGAATAAAGGCACACTCATTAGTGCTGGTAATCAAATTACTACCAATAGTTTATACTCAAACATACCTACAAACAATCGTGCCCTGAATATTAGTGGATCAGAACTCCATATTCTGGGTACCTGGGTGGTTGTAAGTGAACTTTTTAGTATGAATGCCGCTGATTCACATATTTATATGGATAAAACTGATGCTACTATGCAGGCAGGAACCCATTTAAGCTATAACAACATTAGTTTTGCAGCAGTTAATAGCCTTTCGGCAAATATAGGAGGAGAACACCTGGCAATAAACCAACTCCATTTTGCCTCTGAAGGAATTTTTAATTGCTTGTCCTCCACGGTGCAAAACCTAAGGTTCGATGGAAAAGGAACACTCAATAACGAGAACAATCTAATTGAAAATGCCGAATTTAAATTAAAAGGTTACTTCCTTTATAACAACACCTTTGGCATGCTGACACTGAATCCAGGCAATATTTATACCTTTAAAAACAATAAAACCCAAACCATTAACACTGATTTAGTGGCCAATGGAAATTGTAATGCCCCAATTACCTTTGTTTCGGATACTGAGGGCAGTAAGGCATATATTCACAAATTAAATGCAGATTTGGCTGTAGATTACATCATCATGCAGGATATTGAGGCCGTTGCTGGTGTAAATTATACAGCCAACAACACCACCGATTTAGGAAATAATCCGGGATGGATCATTAATGCAGTAAGCTCAAAAGATTATTACTGGGTAGGTGGAACTGGCGATTGGGAAGACATCAGTCACTGGTCTTTTTCAAGCGGAGGTGTTGGCGGTGCTGTTGGTGCCTGCCTGCCATCACAAAATGACAATGTTTACTTCGATGATCAATCATTTAGTGCTAATGGACAAACTGTTTCGGTAAACATTGAAAAAGTCGCCTGCAAAACGATGGACTGGTCGCAGATAGACGATCAGGTAAACTTAATTAATACCACTTCTTCCGAACTTAATGTTTATGGCAACCTGTATTTATCTGTTGATTTATCATGGAACTTTTCGGGAGATGTTCAATTTAAGGGAATTAATAACAATTTTGAAGTAAATACTGTGGCAAAGACTTTAGCAGGAAATGTTACCTTTAGTGGTGAAAATGCCAGCTGGTCGCTGCTTTCCAACTTTTCTACAAACAAAAACCTGGAACTTAAGCAGGGACAACTTTTTGCTAATAACCACAATATCAGTGCAATTTCGTTTATCTCAACCACTGGAACTCCTTCATTTTTTAGTGCTGATAATGCAACCATCTATATACAACAAAACTGGACTTCGTCACTGGATTTTAGCTTTCAGGGTAATAATACTATGTTGAACTTTGCTGCCTCAAATTCCTCTTTTTTGAACAACTCATCGAATCCTGTTAACTTTCACATAATTAACATGTCAGGAAGCTTAGTTAGTTTTCTTGCCAGTAACGCTTCTGTAAAAAAGTTAACTGTTAAAGGAGGTACTGCAAACGGCACCAATTCAACGATAGACAGTCTGTTTTTTGAGCAGTCAGCGCAAATTAAAGGAGATCTTACAATCAATTATGGAAATTTTAAATCAATAACCCGAATTTCTGATAAACATCAGTTTGGAAATATGATATTTTATGGCCCGGTTGAAATATACTCAGCCAATATCTTTGAAACTGCCTTCTTTTATCACGATGCCACATTTTACGATAATAATACCTACGATTCGCTTGTATTTTCACCGGATCACAGTTACAGCCTTGGTGCAAACAGAACGCAATCAGTGAACAAATACATAAGTTTCAAAGGAAACAGCTGTTTTAAAATTGACATTAAATCTAATCCTGATGGAAGCAGCTCCTTTATTTCACTTCCATCTGGAATTGTTGAAGGATATGCCCTTAATCTTAAAGGAATTAAAGTAAACGGAGGAGCCAGTTATTATGCCGCAGGCCCTTCTTCTGATTTGGGTGGCAATACAGGCTGGATATTTGGTAACCCTCCTGACTACATCTATGGTTTTAGTCCTGATTCTATATACCTTGATGGACAAACCGCCACCCTAAGCACCGAAAGGTTCAACACTGATGCAAATACCGAATTTAACTGGAACAATGGAAGTACCCTGCCCTCAATTACTACCACCATTCCCGGTAAATTCCAGGTAGAAGTGATTTACAATTCCATCCCGAAACAATGTAATTTTATCGATGCCACTAATATTCATTTTGCAGCTTTAAAGAATGCCGACTGTGGCAATAATGGCGAAATTATAATAAAATCAGATGCAACACAGAGCTACAGTTATTTGTGGGATAATGGGAGCACTAGTTCAACAATCAGTAACCTGGCTCCCGGCACTTTTCAGGTGGTAGTTACTGATAACAGTTCCGGAGAAAAAGCACAGCGCAGCTTTAATTTAACCGGGCCTCCGGTTTTAGCTGCAGAATTTTCTTCTGTTAAGCGCACCAGCTGTATCGGCTCTAATGATGGAACGCTGGATGTAAGCCTTGCAGGAGGCATCCCACCATACAACCTGGTTTGGACAGATGATAACAGCATCTCCACTTTGAACAGAACTAATCTGTCACCAGGTACCTACGAAGTTTATATCACAGATTTCAACAGCTGCCAGGATACCCTGATTAAGACTGAAATTACCGAGCCCGAAGCGATGAGTATGGATATTGTTAATGTACAAAATATCAGCTGCATCGGACAAAATGATGCCAGTATCGGATTTTCAGCAACTGGAGGGACAACTCCATATTTATGCCAGTGGAGCAATGGTTCTACAAATGAGGTAATCAACAATTTATCAGCAGGCGAATATTCGGTTATCGTTACCGATGCCAACCACTGCGAAGATTTATATGACACCATAAATATTGCTGAAGCCACAAAACTTAACTATTCAGTAGAAACCAGAGATCAGGTTTGCCCCGATACCAAAACAGGTGAAATTCAGCTTTTAGTTACAGGTGGAACTGCGCCATACACTTTCAATTGGGAGGATCCCAATAAAAAAACTGCCTTACTCGACAGCTTATTACCAGGCACTTACACTGTTTCATTTACTGATTTATATGAATGTGAAACCATTACCGAAAGCATAGAAATTAAACCAGGCAAAGCCATTGAAATTGAAAATGTAGAAAAATATCAGCCCTTGTGTTTTAAAGAAAGCAATGGAATGATTAACATTCAGTCAACAGGTGGATATGGGATGCTTCAATATGGTATTGACACTTCACCATTGCAACAGGAAAACACGTTTATCGGCTTAAAAGCAGGCATCTATCAGCTTGTAATACAGGATGACAGCTTATGCCGGCAAAAATTATCAATTGAGTTGGGCCAGCCCGAAAAATTAGCAGCCATTTATACTGTAATTCAACCAACTTATAAGGTAAGCACCAATGGTTCTATAATTTTGGAAGCGGTTGGGGGCACTTTTCCCTATACCTATAAATGGATAAACCCAAGTGGTGAAGAAATAGGTGAAGCCAGGGATATTGGGGCAGGAAAATACATTCTGGTTTTATCCGACTACAATCTTTGTACTTTCTTAGATACCGTGGATTTGATGGCCCTGGACTACGATACCGAACTGATAATACCAAACGCCTTTTCGCCAAACAACGATAACCTGAACGACTATTTTGATGTCCGTTCACAAACACCAGTTTCTTTTTATTCAATAAGCATTCATAGCCGCTGGGGCATAAAATTGTACCAGTCAAACGACATAAAACAACCCTGGAATGGTAAATTTAATGGACAAATCTGTGCTCCAGGGGTATATTATTACCTTATCCAATACCAGGGAAAAAATGGAATAGAAGTTAAAAAAGGGTTTTTCCATTTGTTTAAATAAGGTAAAAGGGCTAAAATAATTCAAAATAAATACCAAAGCAAATCCCTATATTTGCCCAAAAAATTAAATGCTTCGCACCCAAAAATTCAAAATAATCCGCCCCAATCCCAAAAAGAAAAAAAAAGCTTATCTTTTTGATGCTGTACTATGGGGCATTTTCCTTTTGCTGATCTACTTTACCTATATTAATGATATCAATTCAAATCTCGGATTTCTTGGTGCGATAACATTTAATGCATTAATTATTTACCCGCTCTTTATAAAAAGCTACGATGCAGCAGGATTTATAAAATTATCAGACGAAGGCGCCCAAATCAGGGACAACAGAAATCGCACGATATTATTAAAAGAAATTACTTCCTTTTCCATCACTTATCATGGATACAAAGGACAATATCCGGCCCACTCTTTTGTAGTCGGCACCTTTTTATTCCATAAAAAAGATGGCACAGGCAATATGATAACTATTACTACCAATAACAGGGCCTATCATTACGAATTTTTGAGCAAAAATGCATCCGATATTGCTTATCTAAGAAAATACCAATCCTTTTTACGCAGAAAAGGAATTAATGCTGAATTAATTGGATAGATGTAGGAATACAAAGCCCTGATTGCAAATAAACCAACCAAATATAAAAACCTGAAAATATTGTTTTAAAAATGTATTATTTTATTGAGATTTAGGAGATAATAGTTACTTTTAGATACATTATAAATAATTCATGCAATAAAAAGCTAATGGGATAGCATAACATTATAACATCTATATGAAAAAAGAAATACCTACAAATTTTCCTTCAGATTTACCAGATGAAGAATTAGTAAAATTGATACAAGAATATTCAGTTGGCGCTACAGAGGCAAGTAGAAGTGCGCACAGTTCTACACCATCTTTGTATTGGTCTGAAATGGCACGGCTAGGACTCGCTGAAGTTCAAAACAGAACAATAAATAAATTAAATAATTCTATTATTGATCTGAAAATTGAAATTAGCGAACTAAAAAAAGAAAATACCAACCAATCAAAGAGAAATAAACGATTAAATGGATTAACTATATTTCTCTCAGTTATAACAATTGTTTTGGCAATTTTCACTGTCAGATATGCGGACATTGACTATAACGCTGATAAAGATTGGCAAAACGAACAAGTTAAGGAATTGAAAAGACAAAATAATAACCTTGAGAGAATTATTGATTTAACTGAAATGAAACAAATAAATAGGACGGATTCAATAATAAAATAAAAAGGATCAATCCCCCACATACTAAACCCCACACCCATCCGTTTTAATACAGCAGATGCCATAATACTGGCATTACAGAACACTCCAAGGGCTTAAAGAAGTAGGAAGATGAAAAACAAGACCGGCAAACTGCGGGTCTGATTTTATTTTTTATACATTAATTTAGTAAAAATGACAAACGCCCTTACAAAAAGCAAAAACCTTCGTCGAAAAATATTTCCCCTATGCTCAGAAATGATAAACCAGGGCATAAAATCGGCAAACCCGTGTGCAAAAATGGCAAACGGACATAAAAATATCGCCGCCTTGCTAAGCAAAATGCAAAACCAGCCTATAAAAATGCCTGCCGGACGTAAAAAAATCGCTGCCGCTTCTGAAACGCCTGTAAATAAAGGCTTTTTATTAATGCAAATAATAAATCATACATCAACCTTGCAGCTTATGCGGGATCAGCCAGGCTTAATTTCTTTACCAACAACACGACATTAAATAATAAATCACGAATTTTTATCAATTTTTTAAAAAAATCAATTTAATAACTTAATTTAAACAAAATGAGTAAAAGCAATTATTTAAAAGACCCTGAAAATCTTGAAGTAACAAGAGTTCGATTAGAAAATGCAGAACAACAACCAACCATCTCAAAATTATTGGCAGAATATGGTTATGGTGCAAAGAAAATTGCCGAAGGCGCTGCTATTCGTGCAAAGGCTGAAGAAGCATATAATTTTAAAAAAATAGAGGACCTCGAAAGCTCTGAAGCGCATAATAAGTTCAAAGCCCTTCAAAAAAAAATAGACGAAATTTACAGCATCGATCGTAAAAAGGGCAAAACAGTGTTTGCAAAAAATAAAGATATATTAAAAAGGTTAGGGGTTAACGGCAGCGTGCCCGAAAGTTATGTTAAATGGTACGAAACGGTTGAAACTTATTATCGTGCCTGTTTGAATGATGAAGCAATATTGCAGCCCCAGGAAATTTTAAAGGTAACTTCGGAACATTGTACTGTAGTATTAAACATGATTGCAGAAATGAAGTTATTACGCACAGAATATCTCCGTGAAAAAGGTGAGTCGCAGGAAGCAACATCAATTAAGGACAATGCTTTTTCTGCCCTTGATGATTGGATGCGCGAATTTAAGTCGGTTGCAAAAATTGCACTAATAGATCATCCACAACTACTCGAAGCATTAAAAATTAAGCCCTAGAGGCTAATCCGCCGATATCCATGGTTGCTGGTGCGAAGTTTAATCTCTCATCCTGTGAGTACAAACAAAGTTCCCAATAAGCCATGCATAATAAAACAGCCCCCTACTGAGCATAGCCTGCAGGTTATGCTCTTTTCTTGAAAGGCAACTTGCTATGAAATCAGGAAAGAGTAGTTAAACAATTATCTCTACCATCAATATCCAATTTTCAACGTTTAAGCAGGGCACTAAAAATAATGACTGAGACGGCAAAGAAGCAATTATGATAAGCAATGCCAATACTTATAAAGAAATCGTTCATCCTTTACAGAAACTTGTTTTAGTAATTATTGTGCTACTTACCCTGGTCCTCTATTATGGTGAGACTAATATCTTATTAATGAAAAAGGGTACTTAATAACAGGTAGCCTTTTTGCATTGATTATAGGATATTTAGTTTCCTTTTTTGTGGGTGCACCCATTTATTACCTGCTAAAACAAATGATTAAAAGGTTTTGAAAAGTCCGGAATAGATCCAAAAACCTCTCATATCAGAAGATCCTCTCGTATAGAATGTTAACCCCGTGAAAATATTCAAGCTGTAATAAGGGTTTTCAAATATATTAGAAGAACATCCCTGAACTCCTGGGATACACAAATTATTTTCTTGCCAATTTAGTTAAGAATAACTACTTTTAATAACAATATTAAT
>JARGGF010000210.1 GCA_029210905.1 Bacteroidales bacterium
GGTGATGCATGTTTACGGTTATAATTAAAAAAAGAGGCTGATAAATCAGACCTCTTTGTCTTTTTAAACAGCCTCATGCAAAACATTGTAGATGAAAGTGCCTTTTAAACTTATTAATGTGTTTTTATATCAGATGAAAGTGAAATCCTTTTTATAATCTTAGCCTAAAATACAGCAATTAAAGAACCAAGGTTTGATATGATATGATTTAGGTTAATGAATAATAGCTCCTTTATTTTCTATTTGTTGATAATAAAAAAGAGGAAAAAGGAATTTACAGGTATCAGTTAATAAGTTTCATTTATCTGGTTAAAAACTTTTGATAAAATAACAGGATAATTGAGAAGAACAAAAATTAATTTTTATATTTTTGACCTATCTATAGCATAGGGAGTTATTCTTTATAAAATTAGTGCCTGAACAGAAAATATTCAGGCAAATAATGTGTAACAAGCAATTAACAATATTTTTAACATTGGTTTTTTCAGAAGAAGACATAAAGAATTTAGCTCCAACACCTGGGGCATTTATTGCCGGAAAAAAGTTGTCGGATAAAGGCAACTGGTTGCTTTTTGCAAAAAGTGAACGAGCCATTTGGGGCCAAATAAAAGGCAGTGGTAAAAATCCCTATTCAACCCAATTAGACATAGTTTCTGTAGCTTACAAATGTTCTTGCCCATCAAGGCAATTTCCATGCAAGCATAGTATCGCATTGATGTTATTATATGCAGATACTGCAAAAGATTTCCCTTCTGAAGATGAACCTGAATGGGTTAAAAGCTGGTTAAGCAGGCGCGAATCTAAAGTAAGTAAGGAATTAGCAGTTGAAAAGGACAAAACTCCCGAAGAACTTGAAAAATCGGAACAAGCTAAACAAAAAAACCAGGAGCAAAGATTAAAAGATGTAAGCATAGGTGTGGAAGAGCTTGAGCTCTGGTTAAAAGATCTTGTTAGAATGGGGTTTTTGGAATTACCCAATAAGCCGAAAAGCGAATTTTTAAAGGTTGCCTCCAGAATGGTCGACTCCAAGGCGCCTGGTTTGGCTAGCTGGGTTAAGTCATTGGCTGCATTGAATTTCGAAAATCCAAATGAATGGCATGCCGGTGCAGTTAAAATTACAGCGAAGCTCTATCTTTTAATTAAAACCTATAAAAACTACGATAAATTAGATCCTCTGTGGAAAATTACCATAAAAAACCTATTAGGATGGAACCAGTCCTCAAAAGAGCTATTGGCTTTGCCTGATGCTGATACCCAGAAGGATGAATGGTTAATTATTGGTCAGGAGACTGAAGAAATTGAAGAAATTGTCGTTCAACGAAATTGGTTGGTGGGATGCAAGAGCCATAGAAATGCACTTATTCTGAATTTTGCTTCGAAATTTCAAGGTTTTGAGAACAACTTTTTGCCGGGGACCACTTTGGAAGCAGAACTCGCCTTTTTCCCTTCTGTTATACCACATAGAGCAGTTGTGAAAATGCAGCGAAAACTGATAAATGGCCTAAATGAGTTACCTGAGTTTTTCACTGAATGGAAACAAGTATTTGACTTTAAAGCTCAGCAAATGTTAAAAAATCCATGGATTAACGATCTTGTTATTCTTATTAAAAATGTAAAATTAAGGATGCAGGAGAATACTTGGTGTGTTTGTGACAAAAATGAGCAATATGTTCAGGTAATCGATAATTTCGATTTGGAAAAAATATTGAAATGGCAGATTATCTCCGGCAACCGAAGAGACGATATTGCCCTGATAATCAGGGATAATATGGTATTTCCTTTAGGAATATTTAATGAAAGCAAATATCAATTATTTTAACCATGCTTGATCAACTCATAGAAATAACATTATTGGGTACTGAGAGAAAAAATCTGGATATCAGTCTTTTCCCGGAAGAAATCAGAAAGATTCTTGAAGAATCCGGTGAAAAAAATATGGAGTCTTTGCTGCTGGAAGCCATGGTATTGTCAACATTTTATCTTGATGCAGGAATAAATACGAAGGAATTTACCGGTAAAACTGAGGATAACATAATTACGGAAGTTGATGCCATTGCCCCACAGAGGCTACTTGACCTTTTTGATCCCTTGCTGGAGTTTAAAAACCCACTTAAAACGGCACTGCTTCAAAATTGGTTAGATGTTTTAATCAATAATAATTATATTGTTGATGCTGAGTTGATTATAAAGCTAATTCAACTCGGAAAAAATTTATCAGCAGAAATTAGGAACCAAATTTCAAAAGTGATTGGGAATAAAGGCCGTAACATACTTTCCCTGGTTCCTGAGTTTGCAGCTGAATCAGTTATAAGCGATGAACAAATTTGGCAGGAAGGAGATTTAAACGAACGAAAGATTTTATTTGCAAATCTCCTGGAAGACAAACCGGATGATGCTCTAAAAATGCTCTCATCTACCTGGCAACAGGAGGCCATTATTGCAAAAAAGGCTTTTTTATCTCTTATTCAATCAAATCCAAATCATGTTTTTTTGTCCTTTGTTTCAAACCTTTACCAGGTTGAATTTGCCTATAAGGCCAAAGAGAAAAAAACAGAAATAGAATGCAGGAAAATTCTGTCCGAAATTTTATTGCAATTTCCTGAGAGCAGATTGCACAAAGAAACCTTATCCGGGTTATCAAATTATATTATCGGAACAAAGAAAAAACGATTATTAGGCATTATTGGCGATGCGATGCAATGTGAAATTATCCTTCCTGAAACTGAGGTTGACAAATTCTGGAATAAAAACAACATGCTCGAAATTTATGGAATTGAGACCCAAAATTACGATATCGCAAAATTTCACAATATTATACAGTATTGGTTTTCTTGTTTTCTTGAAGTTTTGCCGATAAATAAATTGACTACATATTTAAACCTGACAAAAGTAAATTTCCTTAATGAACTATTTCAAAACAAGGCTTTTATAATTAAATCCGGAGCTGAACAAAAACCTGTATTCCTGGATGCCATTTTGCAAAACATCAAATTGCTTAAGGATAATTTACTGGCAAAATTAGTTGCAAATTCAGCACCTTTTCAGGTTTCGGTTAATATATTAAAATATATGACCAAGGAAGATTTTGAAGGTTATGTATTTGAAAATAAGTATTTTCTAAACATGGAAGTACTCCAGAATTATCCCTTCGATTCGGAGAATGAAAATTGGTCGCTCCGTTTTTCAAAGTATATTTTGTCATCATTGTTTGATTCCATTCAAAATGTAAGTACAAACATTCCTTATAATTTTGGGGGCGAAATTGCCATTTTCCTTCATCCTGATGTAATTTCTGATCTGCAGAAATTTTATTCTAAAGCAATAAATGAGCCTTTTAGAAACGTGTGGATGGAAGTTGTGCATGAGCCACTTATAAAAACATTAGCTATTAAAATAGAATTAACAAATTATAAAAAAGTTATAAAATAGGAGCACTAATATTCTGAAAAATACATTGTTAAAATATTTACTATGGGCATATTAAGACAACATGCAGAAGATGAATTCAAACAAGAATTAGAAGAGCTGAAAAAGCAGGACTCAGGTGCAGTTCCACAAAACTGGACCATGTCTCCTCAATCGGTTGTTAAATATTTAATGGGTGGGAAGCTAAGCAATGGGTTTCAGGTTAGCCCCAAGTATATTGGCAATCAGCGCTTAATTGAAATTGCAGTGGCTACGCTTACCACAGACAGGGCATTGTTGTTATATGGTATCCCGGGTACAGCAAAATCATGGGTTTCGGAACATCTGGCTGCTGCAATAACTGGCGATTCTACTTTAATTATCCAGGGAACCGCGGGTATTGGAGAAGAAGCTATACGTTACGGCTGGAATTATGCTAAATTATTGGCCGAGGGTCCATCAGAAAGTGCGATGGTTGAAACGCCAATGATGAGGGCCATGAAACTCGGTAAAATAGCTCGTATTGAGGAGCTTACCAGGATTTCTTCAGATGTTCAGGATACATTAATAACCATTTTATCAGAAAAAATACTGCCCGTACCTGAATTAAACATTGAAATTCAGGCAATTAGTGGTTTTAATGTAATTGCTACAGCAAACAATCGGGATAAGGGCGTTAATGAGTTGTCATCTGCATTAAAACGAAGGTTCAATACAGTAATTTTGCCGGTTCCGGCTACCATGGCTGAAGAGGTTAATATTGTACAAACAAGGGTAACAAGTACTTTAAAAAGCCTGGAACTCCCTGCAGCTTTGCCGCCACTTATTGAAATACAACGTATTGTAAAGATATTCAGGGAATTAAGGAATGGAGTGACTGAAGACGGCAAAACAAAGCTGAAGTCCCCATCAAGCACTGTAAGTACCGCAGAGGCTATATCAGTTATGAATAGTGGACTAGCCCTGGCAGCTCATTTTGGCGATGGAAACTTAAATGCTTACGATATCGCTTCAGGATTGGTAGGCGCTATTGTAAAAGACCCTGTGCAGGATGCTGTAGTTTGGAAGGAATATCTTGAAACTGTGGTGAAAACAAGGAGTGAATACAAAGATATATACAGAGCTTGCAAAGAAATTGAATTCTAATTTTTTTTAACCAGATATTAATGGAACAGATTTGTTCCTCATTATTTGTGGATCTAGCCCTAAAACGTATAATATGAGGAAGTGCCTGAACAAGCTTAGCAACCAAATTAGTTAATTGGTCACTGGTCATTAGTCATTTAGCGCGAAGCAATGACTAATAACCAATTAAATAAATAGTAAAAAAATAAATCAGTTTTTTTATAAGACGAACCAAAAAAATGTTACATCAGAGAATAGAAATAATTAATAAGCATCTTGATACCTATAAAAACTGGCTGGCTTCAAGCAGAAGTGAAAATGCTGAACTCCAGTTAGGAATAATTGGAAAAATTGCGGAGGCATTTTTGAAAGCAGAGCCAATAGATCCTGAAGTAATCAATCAAATGCAAGGTGTTTGGCTACACGAAACTGATCGGTTTATTGAACAAGTGATAAATGAAAAACTACCAATAAAAGATGGTGCATCTGAAGGTAGAATTTGGCCGGTTGATTTTCCTCCCATTTTAAGCTTACTAAATTTAAAGTATCTCAGAATCAATAATTATATCAGATGGAATCTTGGTAGGTATGTTTCAGAACTTTGCACAAGTTTAAATGAAAATGATTTTCAGGGCTACATTAAATTGCTTCATAAGCAAGGACTTGCAGATGGTGACATAATTGAAACGGTAATAACTCATTCCCGAAATCCATTTTTTACTAACGCATATTATAAAAAGCAGGCAGATAAAGACTATTCTTTAAACTATTTTGCGAAATATTTGTTAGCCCACTTGCAACCCAAAAAGAACCTTTTGGGATTAAAAAAAGAAAGCGAATACTTTCAGAAGGTTGATGAATTGATTAAGCGCCTGGATAATTTTCATAGTTCAGAAATGTGGTTTTACTTCCAGTACTTGTATTTTCCTGGTAATTTGCAGAATAAAATTAAGGAAGCTTTAATCCATCAGGACAGATATGATAAGAAAAGTCTTAAAATAGGACCTGTTCTTTTTTTAATTGAACAGGATGCCGCTAAATATGAGATGCTATTTCTGGATTTAATAGCGCAGATTGAATGCAATGATGGGGACAAAATGTTGATTCTGATGCAACTCAACAAAAAATTAAATGGAAAATATATTCAACAAATTAAAGAGCAGGGTGAGTTTTATCTAAAAAATCATTTTAATCAAAATGCAAGGGCAAGATATTATTTTTACGAAGAAAGAATTTTAAATACGCCAATTAGCGTGGCCTTTTCAGATTTTCTCTATAATGAAAATAAGGAGGATGCATTGAAACGTTTTATGCTTTTTGTGCAGGAATCTGTGTTTATTTATCCTCATTACCTAAAATTTCTTGACGAAAAACTTAGTGATTCATCTGTACCATATTTAATGCATGCCTTGTATAAAGATGAAACTATAAGCAATACCAAAATAAAAGATTATTTTCCAACATTATTTGAAATTTTAGGGAGATACGATTTGTCTCATAAATTGAATGAAATAATTGAGTTTTCAGTAAATCTGGCCAAAAAATCTTCAAGAGAGCTTGCCTGTGAATTACTAAGTAAATATGTTCCTGATATTATTTCTACCGCTAGTGAACTATTACTCGGTAAAACGATTAACCACCGTATAACAGGAACTTTAATTTTATCAAACATTGGTACCAAAGAAACTGAAGAAATACTTAATAATGCGGTGGATGTTGAGATAAATGATGATACTCGTGACATTATGCTGGAGGCGCTTTCTGCAAAAAGATTCGCCCTTCTATATAACCGTAATCAGGTAAAGCATATGGTCCTTACAGCAGAAAAACGCAAAAAGCTTTCCAAATGGGGTGAAAAATGGCTTGATGAAAGCTCTCTTCCTAAAATATACTGGAATGATACTAAAACTCCACTGGAACAAAAAGAGATCAGATTTTTGCTTTACAGGATGAAAAGGGCGAAAGGCCTCAACTCTGATATTGAAGCCAAACAACTTTTAAATTGGATTGACAAGGAAAAGAGCCAGAACTTTGCAAAAGCTCTGCTTAATGCATTTAAAGAAAGCAATGCAAATTCAAAGTTTAAATATTATCTAACACTATCCGGACTGCTTGGTGATGATAGCATGGCCTTTAGTTTAAGTACTTTATTCAATAAAAGTATTGCAGATAAACGGGTAAAAATGGCCGAATACGTAGTTGGAGCCATGGCAATGGTGGGAACCAACCGGGCGTTAAGAAATGTGGAAGTTATTTACCGGAAATTTGCTAATAAAAAACCGGTTATTAGTGCAGCGGCTAAAGATGCTTTGGAAGCTGCATCCAGTGAATTGAACATAAGTATTGATGAATTATCTGATAGGATTATTCCGAATTTCGATTTTGAAGGGACCTATAAAAGATTTGAAGTTGACGGAGAAGAATACAGGGCGTTTATAGGCAATGATTTTCAGCTTAATTTTATTAATGAGGACAATAAAACGCGAAAATCGATTCCCCCTAAGGCTTCGAAAGAGCAGAAGGCTGAATTCAAAGAAATAGAAAAAGAAGTACGCGATGTAATAAAAAGTCAAAGCGGAAGACTTGAAAAATACATGCTGGAAGAAAGAAGATGGCCAGCTGAAGAATGGAAGACTTTCTTTTTTGAAAATCCGATAATGTTTGTATATGCTATGAA
>JARGGF010000211.1 GCA_029210905.1 Bacteroidales bacterium
GCCCTATTTGGGGGCTTAAAGATCCATCTTAAATTTAAAAATGAACAAACAGGGCACTTACAATTGTTGAAAGGAGGTACTATATATTTGATTTTATGGATTCTACGTAAGATTCATCAAAACCATATAAAAAGATTTTACAACTTTATTAAAAACATTTTTTTACAAAAGAAATATAAGCTAATTTTAGATACTACTAACATATGAATTAAAACCAGCCAATACACTTAGAACAAACATATTGAGCCAATTATATTAACAGTTAACATTAATTTGACTTTATTATACCTGATTGATTGTTTTCATATATAATATATTAGTAAAGGGGCTAGCAGAATGAAAGTGTATTCGGACAATGAAATTTTAGATGGTTTAAAAAAAAGGAAACGCAATGCAGTGTTGCATATTACCGAAGAATACTTGCCCATGATTGCTCATATGGTAATGAAAATGGGTGGCAGCAGTCAGGATGCAGAAGATATTTTCCAGGAAGCCCTGATGGCAGTTATTAATAAACTCGACAAAAATGAATTAAAACTGACTGCCAGTTTTTCAACCTATTTATATTCGGTTTGTAAAAACCTTCGCCTTTGCCAGATTTATGAACAGAAAAGAGAAAACGAATACATGTATGTTTATTTGAAAGAAATGTACTATCCCGAAACCGAATCAAATAAAATGCACGAAGCCCGTGAAAAAATATTCTGGCACTATTTTGAGAAATTAAGCGAGGTTTGTAAAGAAATACTCAGGATGTACCACGGTAAATATTCTGTGAAAGAAATAGCTGAAGAATTGGGAAATACTGAAAATTATATAAGGAAAAGAAAGTATGAATGTAAAAAAAGGCTGACAAAGCTGGTAAAGGAAAATGGTGAAATGTTATAGGTTTTGGTATTAAGTAAAGATTGAACAAACGATTCCTTTACCGCCAGCTTAATAGACGAAATGTTAATGACCTGAGATCTTTTGTAAAGGACATGGATGCTCCGATCACTCAAATCCGGCTCTTTACACAATACCAGAACCTGGACTAGTTTTTTTTATAAAATGCTAAAATAAAGCAACAATGGAAATGTCTGAACTTTTAATTAAACTTGCAGATAATGAGCTATCTCCTGAAGAACGGGAAAATCTTGAGAAGGAACTTTATAAAAATCCTAAATTAATGCAGGAGTATTTAGACTATCTGGAAATGAACGAATTTTTAGATGGAAAATTTGCAACAAAAGACATAAATAAGGAAAATGAACCTGAAAACAAGTTAAATGAAAATGCCGGTAAAAAAAGCCTGGAAGCTGAAAAGGAAGCCTATAGCAAAGGTACATTTTTTTCTTCAGTAGATTTGGTTAAAGAAATAAGGGAAAAAAGACACAAAAACGATTATCCGGACGATTTAAAGAAGTTTGTGTCTCTGGGCCTGGAAAGAAAAGCTAATGAGAACCGGAAAAAAAGCCAGGGAACAGTTAAGCATATCGGACGAAAAATTAACTTATTGAACAAATGGTTCCTTATTGCAGCTTCAATTGTTGTATTGGTAAGTATTTCTGTTGTACTAAAGAAGACGGTTTTTGTCAGGGTTAATTCTTCAGAGCTTTTTGCCACTTATTATCAACCCTATTTTTTTGTTGTTGATCAAACACGTAGTTCTGATTCATTGTCGGATGTTCTTGTAAATGAAGCTACCGAGTTATACAAAGCAGGGGATTATGAGCTGGCTTCGAATATAAGTGCCAATGTTTTGGAAATAGATAATAAGCAGGTAAAGGCATTGTTTATTCATGGATTAACAATGATTGAGGTTAAAAATTACCAAAAGGCTGCTGATGAATTTGGAATAATATTAACGAATTATGATTCTTTTCAATTAGAATCGAAATGGTACCTGGCCCTGTGTTTTTTGAAACTGGAACGGAAAAGGGATGCTAAAAAACTTTTAAGGGAGCTTAGTCTCTCGAAAAATTATTATCAGATGAGGGCGGTTGCGATGCTTGAGGTAATGGGAGGGTAATGGGTCATTAGATAATTATTTAAGTTATAAGTTAAAAGTTATAAGTTAAAAGTTATAAGTTGAAAGTCAATAAGTGAAGGTTGCGGTGTATTGGTTTATTGGTGTATTGGTATATTGGTATATTGGTTATTATTTTATGGGTAATCATGTACCTCCTTCGCAATATCAAGCGGGTTAAAAGCACATCCTAAGCCGAACTGAGGCGGTAATTGTAAGCCCCGAAGTGGGCGAAATCAATAGCACGGGGCAGCGCCCCATTGCTGTCAAGCTAAAACTTGTAAAATACAGATAATTAGGTAGTTATATGAATATAAATACCAAGTGTTTTTTTATAATAAGAAAAGTGGCGCTCTTTTGATGTAGGTTATAACCCCAAATATCTTTTTTGGACCGTGTGAAAACAGATGGATATCAGGGCTACGCCCCTATTTTTATCTTTGCATAACTGTTGCTACAAAGATTTTAGGGCTAACGCCCCCTTAATCGCTTAATATTAGTATGGAAAAAAAAATTGTAAAACAAAAGGGCGTTAGCCCCGTAATCTTCGTAGAAAATTACAAAAGAATATACAAGGGGCGTTAGCCCTGTAATTAATAATAATAAAACGACAAAAAATAACTGAAAGTAAGAACACGCCCTGAAAGGGCATCAGCAATAGCATGGGGCACGTGTCCGACAACTGGCGGACCGCCCTATGAAATTTAATCAATACAAGTAGTAACCAGCCCTGAAAGGGCGAAAGCAATAACATGGGGCACATATCCGACAACTGCGGATCCACGTTCCAAATTGAAAACATCCTAGATGTTCATGAACTGTGCAAGCCCTGCGCCACCGCTAAAGCTATAAGGCGACACGCGGTCAACGGAGTTGATAATCCAGGACAGGGTTTAAAATTAACAAAGCAATAACCAATAAATAAAATTCAACTACCATGAAAAACCTATTATTCTTAATTTCGCTTATCGCCTTTGTTGCCTGCAACACCAACCAGCAAGGCGAAATGGAAGACAAACAAGAAGTTAGCAGTATCAATGCAACAGTAGCTGTTGAGCAATCCGTGAAAACAGAAGCCATTGAAAACCTGCCCCCAAAGCTTAAAAAATACACCTGGCAATTCGGAATGTGTGAATACCAGGGCAGCTACGATGCCAGTAAATACACAGAAAAACAGTTAAATAATACCATCAGGTGGCTATTGAATGGCGAAGGGGCCTCAAAACCCTCAAGTATTTTTAATATCGGGGATGTAGCTAAAATTGACAGAGAGGCCATTGATACAGAGTTTAAACAAATAGTGCAAACGATAAGTGATGCAGAAATTGTTAATACCCCGTATTTTAAGCAGTTAAAGCAAAAAAAACTGGAAGAGATCAAAAGGCTGCACCTTTTAACCCTTATGGAAATTGACGCCTATAAAAATCCCGCAGTGCTCAACAACGATTCCTATTCAAAAAATAGTTGCAGCAAATACACCAATGCATTGATTGAAGGGGGAGCGATGCTTTTAGCCGTTTGGAAAGAAATGGCAGAAAAGTCAAAAGAAGAGGGTAATACAAGCGCCTGGGAAAGGTACCTCAATGAATTTAACGCCACTAATAAAATGGATTATGCCCGCATACATGTAACCACATTTGGCTGGTGGAACTGTGTAAATGAAAGCATTGAACGGGTTGATGGGTATTTGGCCCATGATAATCAATTTATAAAACTTTTTAGTGATGTAAAAAAAATATGTGAAGAACCATAGCCAATGTTCTGTAGCAACAGATAACATAAGCAAACCTGAAATTGTCTTTAGGGAGGATAACCTTCCCAAAGCCCATAAAGCCGGCATAAAAACAAAGTAAGGGGACATCCAAACCCATCCGGCAGAAATCAAAACCTTTCCGGCAGATATTATAATTCATCCGGCAATTATATTTTTGATGCGGCAGATATTATTATCCATCCGGCACAAATATTTTTAATGCGGCAGAATTTATAACCCATCCGGCAGAAATATTTGTATTAAGACACTCTTAGTAGCCCCTCCGGCAAATATTTAACAGGTACGGCAGCAATTAAAGTCTATCCGGCACAGATATTGCCCATCCGGCAAAGATTAGAACCCACCCGGCAGAAATATAATGCATCAGGCACAAAGAGATGCAGCTACGGCAAATATCCCAGCCATCAGTAAGGCAGGCAAAGCTGTAAGGTTAGGATGAATTCCTAAGTTCCAATACACAAATTTCCATTATACAGAGTTCCAATACACAAATAACCAATAACCAATATACCAATAACCGCTAAATAATTTATCCACAGATTTGCCCAGATTTAAGCAGATGGAATTGATTTTAATAAACTGATTTACAAATACTACTGGCACGTTTAACCAACAACATCTAACCATTAACAAATAGCCAATGACCAATAACCAATACACCAATAACCACTAAATAATTTATCCGCAGATTTACCCAGATTTACGCAGATGGAATTGATTTTAATGAACTGATTTACAAATACCACTGGCACCTTTTAACTAACAAAATATAATCTTTAACAAATAACACCTAACCAATAACTTCTAATAACCAATAACCAATGACCAATGACCAATGACCAATAAACCAATATACCAATAAACCGACTTGGTCACTGAGCGCAGCCGAAGTGCCAATACACCAATTACCAATACACCAATTTAATCCCTGATCCTAGCCGAAGTGCCAATACACCAATGTCCAATACACCAATAACCATCCCCCATTAATACCCAACCCCCCCAAACATAACCCCCCTCTAACAACTTTATTTTTTAATAGTGTATATTTTAATTAAATTCTTTTGGCGTTAACAGTTAGAAAACCTATTTTTATTCAAAGATTTGGAGAAATATCAACAATAATGATATTTGGATAGTTTTTATGGGGAATATAAAAATGTTGCAGGCAATTTAGGAGAGTTTTTTTTTAGTTGCTGGAGTTGTTTTGCCTCTTTAAAAGTTTTTAAACGTAACTTTTGGGCGATCTTCGATTGCAGACCGCGCCATGTGCCTGACTATTGAGTAAATGCAGCGAGCGACGATTCTGCACTTTGAACAATAGAAATGGGTGCGCAAACAAAGAAGAATAGGTGGCATTTTTTTCAAAAAGTTATTCGCATTATTATGTTTGGGATATTAACTTTAAACCCTCATAAGTTTCCTTTTGTATATCTTTTTATTTTATTATTATGTCTTTTTTTATTGCGCTATTAGTTGTTTTTTTGATATTTCTTTCTGTGATGTATTTTCTAAGCATAAAAGAAAGTATTGAAAAAGAAGGCATTTATACAGGTTTTTATCATTGCCCTGAAAAATGGCGTAACATATTAAATCAGAAAGTCAGCTTCTATAAAAATCTTACTGAAATAAAAAAAAGAGAATTTGAATTTAAAGTTCAAAAGTTTTTTAAAGATTATCGAATCATTGGTTATGATACGTCAATCGACATTACAGACAGAATACTTGTAGCTGCAGGTGGCGTAATTCCCGTATTCGCATTTAAAAACTGGAAATATTCTACTCTTGAAGTTATTTATATTGTTTCAGATGATTTTAATGACGATTTTAAAACAGGGACAGAGAATTGTGAAATTGCAGGAAAGGTGACAGGCAGATACATGTACCTTTCAAAACCATCGCTACATTTTAGTTTTGAAAACCCGAAAGACAGGTTTAACATTGCCATTCACGAATTTGCCCATTTTATTGATTTTGAAGATGATGAAGTAGATGGCTTTCCTAACAAGTTACTTGGTAAGAATAATGTTGTAGAATGGTATCAATTCTTAAAAAAAATCGCTCTTGAAAAGAAAAGGGAGATGCAAAACAGAAATTTTATACCCAATAGCAAAAAAGGAGAGATACGTGATTATGCATTTACTGGTTTAGGAGAATTTTTTGCTGTAATGTGTGAATATTATTTCGAAAACCCCGAATCGATGAAAGAAAAATATCCTGAAGGGTACCGTATCTTACATAATGCTTTTAGTTCAAAGATGAAATTAGAATTTACTTTACCAAATATGATGAACCTCAAAAAAAACACCAAATGCCCATGCAAAAGTGGAAAAAGATATAAAAATTGTTGCCTAACCTAATAAACAATTTAAAACTTCATGTGCTTTTGGCTTAAATCAAAAGTAGATGAAAGACAAAAAAGGCGGGGCGTACGTAATTTCTAAACGACTTTTAGTTATTGCAAGTGTTTGGTTAATTTAACAATATGAGATTCTTTGCTTTATAGAATAACTTTAAAAGAAGAAAACAAGAAAACTACAGGATTAGTTATCTGAAAAGAAAGGAAACTGCCTGCAACAAATAGCAAAAACACAAAAAGTGCAACTGGTTAAAGTTGAAAGGTAGTGCAAGAAATATAACCAGCCAAATCGATGATTTGGCAATTATGAAAAGAAAAAATAATATCAAAATCAATAATTTGGCTACACGCTAAACGAAAGTTTATTACTTTTAATCCCTTTCTGCGTATAGCTTAGATTTATTGCCAATTAGAATGACGAAAATAAAGCAAATAACAATATTAACTTTAACTATTTTTGTGGTCTCTTGCAGTCCACGGACTGATAAGAAAAATTTTGAACATAACTATACAAAGTATTGGGACAAATACCCGGAACAACAACTCATTGACACTTTGTTTTCTGACACATTAGACGTTGGACCTGATACAGAAGGCGGGTGGAAAACAAGAGCGTTTTATATCAACTCCACTAAAGAGCTAATTACTGACCTGCAGGACGACAAAAACAAAATTGACAGTTTGTATCCAATGACTGCCTTTGACGCATTGACTATTAAAAAATTGCCATTTGGATTTATAAAAACATTTACAAACGAACAGACAACCAGATTTTTAGAAATAATCAACGACCCGGTTTCATTTCACTGGGCGGAGACAACTTATGAACCTGAATATCAGGTTGATTTTTTGAAAAATAATAAAACTGTTGCTTCTTTAACTATTGGAGCTGAACTGACAATTATCAAAACAGCGCACGCTTGGCCTGATTTTAAGAAAATGAAATTCGGAAGAATAAAGTCTGGGAAATACAAAGACTTTGTGGAAATTATACATGAAATAGAAAAATAAAAAAAGGCTATAACACATAGAAGCATAGCCGAAGTGCCAACTTTGG
>JARGGF010000212.1 GCA_029210905.1 Bacteroidales bacterium
AAGACAAGGGTGCTACTATTGTTTTAAGACATTCTGCCTACTAAATAATTTCCTGCTTATTTTCTATATAGTGATGGATTTTCGAATTTCTGGTTTATTAAGATTGAAACCTCCTTAGCTGATAAATATTTATTTGATGTGATACATACATCGATGTACATTTTATTACCTGGTCTTCAGGCGCTAATGCCATTTACTTAAGGTTTATTTATGAAAATTAATGCAAATCATTCAATATTTATTTTCCGACACCTATAATATCGAACAACGAACGGCGAAGCCCTGTGCCACCGCTAAAGCTATAGGCGACACGCGGTCACTGAAAGTAATTTTGATAGTAGGATGATGAAGTTGGCTCCGTTCTTCATTCGATGTTCCTTGTTCATTATTCGATATTTTTTCTTAATTCAATGGCATTACTTCAGGTGCCAGTGGAGGTGAGTTCAGTTACGAACGATCCACCCTCTGAAATTCAGAACTCAGAAAAATCACTGATCTGCAATTTAGCATCGCAACTATATGCTAATGGTTGTGCTCCGATTGTTAAATTGTTAAAATTAAACAATATAGCAATTTAACAATTTAACAATATTGCCAAGAAGTTATGCATGCTTGCGATTTGCTTTTAAAGACTAATTGTTTTAGTGCGCTCTGAAATTATACCCTGAGCACTTTTTTACTCCATCCTTTGGTTACCCTGAAGCTTTCAAGATAAATCAAACCTCTGTGCAAAATGTCATAATGCAGAAGGATGTATAAGATAAACGACATTATCCAGATGATGAAAAGGTTGAACCAGTATGTGCCAATTGTAAGACTGCCAATTTTTTTAACAGGGGCGTAAAAGTGGGCCCTGCCAATCCTGGATTCCGGATCCCTATATATTGGATCTTTCAATTGAATTATTTTCCCATCGCTGATACTTATTTTTTTTGGGGAATAATTGTTTTCAACCAAATCTGCAATGGCCTGGTTATGATTTTTTTGCTTTAATGCAGTAAAGGCTTTTTCGCTTCCAAGTTTTTTTACCAGTTTTCTATAAATGGCTTCTTTATCAAGTTTGTAGACTTCTAATTTTGCATAAAGGCGCTGCTCAAGCTTTTTAAATGCTATAACAAATTCTTTTTGATAATTTTCTGTTTTGTATTCTGCTGCCAACCTTTCTGACAAGTTGACAAATGTTTCATCTCCAACAATTTTGGATAGTTTATTTAGCTCATTTTTCAATAATAAAATACTGCTTTTTGAGTCAAAGGCAGAATCAGCAGCTCCCAAAACAGTTAAATTAACAAATACAGACTGTAATTTCTGGCTGTAATAAGAATTCAGGTAATTGGTCTGGCTCAGCTTTTTCTCTACATCATAAAAATATTTATTAAAAGGATTGTCTTTAAATTGCTCCACCACAAGACCTTCGTAGGCCCAGCGCGACGTCATAATATCGCCAAATATTGGAGTAAAACTCTCTGATTTAATGTTTTTATGTATTTTATTAAAATCTACCACCACTCCACTTAAGAGTAGTTGAGGCACCAAAATAAAAGGAATGGCAATATAGCTTGCCACAACGGTATTGAATGCCGATGAAATGTTTAGACCAATCATATTGGCACAAACCGCTGTGGTGAAAAACATCAGCCAGTAATAAAACAGCATGCCATTTATTTCAAGAATAATGCTTCCGATTCCAACAAAAAGAAGCGACTGTATGGCAGAAATGGCAATTAACAATAATGCTTTTGATTTTATATAACTTCCCCTGCTAAGATTAAGGAACGATTCTCTTTTAATGATTTTCCTATCTCTTATAATTTCCTCAGCGCTTATTATCATTCCAAGAAAAAGGGCTACCACAACGCTCATAAAAATGTAAGCGGGCAGGTTTTCATTGTTCGAAAAAATGTACAAATCGGGCATATTTTCCGGGCCGTTAAAATCTTTTGTAAATAAGCCCAGAATAATAGCTAAAAGAGGCGCTTCGAGCAGGATGAGCAGCACGTACTGTCGGTTGCTTAGTTTCGAAAGCAGGTTGCGCTTAAAAAATATTTTAAATTGCTTAAACTTACCCGGAGTTTTAAAACTGGTTTTAGGTAACTCTTTTTTCTCAGGATGTTTTTCTATTTCTGTTGTAACTACTTCATTTTTATATATTTCTTCCCATTCCTCTGGTGGCCGTTTACGCTTTCTGGTTAATTTTCCAAACTCATTAACCAATCTTGCTTCTACAATTTGGAGTATTTGTTCAGAATTAATATTTCCACAGGTAACACATTCACTGTCTTCAGGATTGATAAAATTTGCAACCCTTCTAAAGTATGCGATGGCATCAAGCGGGTTTCCTGAAAAAATTAATCTTCCACCCTGATCTATTACTATAATACGATCAAATAACTTATAAATATCGGAAGAAGGCTGGTGGATGGTAAGAATAACCAGTTTGTCTTTAAAAGTTTGTCTTTTAAGCAGGTTAATAATTTTTTCTGAATCCATGGACGAGAGTCCAGAAGTGGGCTCATCAACAAATAATAGGGATGGTTCGCGCATCAGCTCCAGGGCTATATTCAGCCTTTTTCGCTGCCCACCACTTAAAACTTTGTTGATAGGATCGCCAACTTTTAGCTCTTTGGCTTCTTTTAAATCAAAATTATCGATGGTTTTGTTTACCAGTGTTTCAATTTCCTCTTCACTACTATCACTGAAGCAAAGCTTTGCATTGTAATATAAATTCTGATATACAGTAAGTTCCTCAAGCAATAAGTCCTCCTGAGGAACATAGCCTATTATCCCTTTAATTTTCTCTTTATCCTCATGAATATCATAGCCGTTTATGGTTATTTTGCCCGTTTTCTGCATTAAATTGCCATTTAACACATTCAAAAAAGTAGATTTTCCGGAGCCACTGCCACCAACTATTCCAATTAACTGGCCCGATTCTGCTTCAAAGTCAAATTCTTTTAACCCGTTTTTGCTGTTAAAAAAGGTATAGCTTACTTTATGGGCTTTATATTCTATGCGGGAAGTATCTTGTTTAAAACTAAAAGCATTAACCATCTCACTGTAATACACCTGCACAATCCTTCTTCCCCGAATTACGGCTCCAAGTGCCCAAATGTATGCCCTGTTGGGTTTCAGGTTGAGCCCATTTAAAAACAGATTGTTTTCACCAAAATATTTTAGCAGGTAAGTATCTGAGTTTTTTAACTGCAACACAAAGATTTTACCTGTCATTTTTTGTTTGTAGATATGTCGGGCCTGAGAATGGCTGAAATCGGGGTCTCCGTCAATGATTAAGACTTTTTCTGTGAGTTTAATAGAACCGGCATCACTAAGTATCAGGTTTTTCCCTTGTTTAAAGTCGTCAATATCAATATGGAAGGCCTCAGCAATATCTATTACCAAATCAATTTCTTCCTTACTTTTGTAATCACTGTCAGCTAAAAATTCAACCAGTTGAAGACAGAGCCATAATTTTTGTTTTTGCTCAAATTCTTTGTTTATCTGAATACTTATCTCCTCTATTCTGGAATGATAAACAGAAATATCTGTATTTATATTTTCCTTTACAGGGTGGTGATATTTTTGAAGATGATCATTAAAATAGTCAATACATTTTTTGGCTTGTATACGTCCATATTGATGGTGGAAATAGGTTTCCACAACATTTACAGCAATATCAGGATTTCTGAAATGCCTGACATCTACAATAATGGCAAATAGTTTTAGCAGGGCGTCAATCAATGACTCATTCATAGGGTAAGGTTAATATTAGTTTGGCAATTAATCAGGTATACTTCGTGATAAATAATTTTGGGTGCAAAAATAGTTTATATTTTGGAATTGGGTAATTTATAGATTAAGAAGTTTTAATACTCTTGCTATTCATTTCTTAATATTATAGTATTTAAAAAAATTAATTTAAGGCATTAAAATATAAATTATAGTAACATATATGATTATATAAAAAGCATTTATAATGATTGTTTTCAATAAACAGCTGTCGTAATTTTAATTTTATATTAATTACAAACTTTAAGTCATGAAAAATACAGAAAAATTTAAATTTGTTATCGTAGGAATTTTAATTTCTACTATGTTTTTTTTACTGCTTAGCTCAACAGCAAACCATGCAGAAAATTCTGAAATTGGACGGTATCAGGCCATCAGTAGTGCGTCTGAACACTTTAATTATTGTATCATTTTAGACACGAAAACGGGTGATTTTATAGAAACAGGAGGAAGCACCAAAATGTTTGATGCCAGGAAAATTAATAAAGGAAACTTTAAAGAATTGCATGAATCTAAAGAATGATACAGGGCTTTATAATCCTAAAAATCCGAATAAAAAAACCAAATGAAAAATGCTATCAGCTATATAATTTTATCTAGCTGATAGCAATTTTCTTTATACTCTTATATTGATTGCATATAAAAAAAAGACTAAAAATTATAGCCCAGTGTTAAATAAAACTCCCTGCCATAACCCCAGGTCCCTTTATCAGCCCAAAGGCTGTTTTTTGAAAAAGTTGGATAAAAAATATCCTGATCGAACAAATTGATTACATTTAAATTCAGGTACAAACTGGTCATAAATGGGGCTTCGATTCTTAAATTAGCATCAAGCGTGAAATAAGCAGGCACATCATCTGTAGTTCTACCCACATAATCCCCAGTTGGATTATTATTTTGATCAAAAATAGGAAGGGTATTAAAGTAAGGTTTCATTAAATCAACATATTTTCCAATTAATGCAAACTTAACATAATCATTAAAGGAATATGCTGCTTTAAAGTTAAGCATTAGTTCAGGTGAGAAGGAACCTTCAGTATCGAAACTGACATCTTGTGTATGCTGATAGGTTCCACTAAATTCTAATTGCAGCGGGTCTATTAACCTTGATTTAACAGTTAATTCAATGCCTTTTGTATCAAGCTCTCCTGTATTAGTCCACCATGCCCTTAAAATGTTATTTTCAATGGCATTTCGTTCAACAAGCAAATTGTTGAGCTTGTTCCAATAAAAACTGACATTAAAATTCAGTTTTTTCGAAATAAAGGCAAAATAATTAAATTCTAAAGTTTCAATAAATTCGGGCTCAACATATTCATCTTTATCTCCTCTTGCTATATCAGCCATATCTTCACCAAAAATATCTACTCCGGGTCTTTTAATGGCTTTTCCGTATAGGATTTTTAAAACATGCCGTTCCAGTGGTATATAGATTGCAGCAAGCCTTGGCATAAAAATTACATCGCCATCGGGTTTTCTTCCAATATCATGTCTTTTTCCCGGATCTCCATCAGGCAGCAAACCTTTATCAAATTCAAATTCCATTCCATAACTGAATGATTTTTCTGCCCGAAATCCTGCAATTAGTTCCAGATTTTTAACTAAATGATAACTTATTTGAGTAAAACCAGAAACAGTCACGGCTTCATCACCTTCTTTAACAAACTGCCAGTACATATTTTGGGTGCCTCCTGATGGCACATCACCCTCGTTGATATATTCAAGAGTATTTTCATATTGCAAGCCCAGCGTAAGGTTGAATTTATTTGACGGCTTCCAGAATAAATTGGCTTCTGATTCAAATTCAGTGATGTAATAGTTGTCATATCCGTAAAAGTTCTCGAAAAGTATTCTGTAACTATATCTGTTAGTATATTTTGCATACCTGATTTTTGCATCTAAAGACAATGCTTCAGAAATATCATACTTGTAACCTACTGATAAAATGGCATTTATATCAGTAAAGCTGGAACCTTCATTAAGAGATGGATAATAGTAATAATTATAATTTTTCGATTCAACAAGTAAGCTGTTAAAATAAAATCCCTTAAATCCACCATTAATATTAAAGACCTTTTGTGTTTTAGCCAGATAATTTTTTGTGCTGCGTGCACTCAAAGGTAGATCAAGACCCTGACCATCTGATCCTCCAAACAAAGGATCGTCCATTTTTTCTGGTCTTTTCATCATTGCATCAAGCGGCTTGTCCATTCCATCGGTGAGGTAGTAACCAAAATCGATATTGAGCCTTAGATCTTTTTGTTTAGTTCCAATCCTGAAGGCGGAATTGTAAGTATTGTTGCTTCCTACAGAAAAGGTCAATAAATTATTATGTTCAACATCTGGGTTTTCTTTTTCTGTAATTATATGGATTACCCCAAAAAAAGCGTTGTTGCCATACATTACAGCCATTGGTCCTCTCACTACTTCAATCCTTTCGATACTTTCTACCGGAATCTGATAATTCGATAATATTTTTTCATCGGTAATTTTGGTATCATTCACCATTATTATAAAATTATTACCTCGTCCCTTGGCATAACCTCTAACACCATATAAATCAATACCTAAGTTGCTTAATGCGTAATAACCAGGGATATTATTTAATATTTCACGTAAGTCGCGGTATCCATATTCTTCAATCTCCGATCTGGTAATTACTACTATGCTTGCCGGAATTTCCGCAATGGTCTGCTCAGTTTTGCCAGCAGCCCTAATTGGCACTTTCATAAAATCTTCTATTGACATTTCAAATAAGTTACTACTTGTAGTATCTTTTTCCTGAGCAGATAAAGGAATACTGGAAAGAAATAAAACCAGATTCAGAAATAATAGCAGGTTTCTCATGGATATTAAAGAATATGTATTCATGCCATATCAATTTTATTGGAAAGATAAATTTACAAAAAAAAATCCATTTCCATCTATTTTGGTTGGCAGGATTATCTTTTGATGCTTTTTATCAATTATTTGCTATGGTATAAAAGAATATTAGGGTGGCTTTTAGCATTAAATTAAAGTGGTAACTGCCTTTTAACTCGTTCTTCAAGAGAAATGAAAGATTCTGTTCGTGCAATTCCTTCTATTGTTTGAAGTTTGTCTGCAATTATTTCTTTGAGGTGGTCATTGTCCCGGGTAATAATTTTGATAAAAATAGCATAATTACCTGTAGTATAATGGCATTCAATAATTTCAGGAATTTTTTCCAACTCATTCATAACCGATTGATAATAGGATGCTTTTTCAAGAAAAACACCCATGAAAGCGCAGGTAGAAAAACCCATTTTTTTCGAATCAACAATAAATTCAGAACCTAAAATAACTCCATTTTCAGTTAGTCGCTGTATTCTTTGATGGATGGCTGCACCTGATACATTACACTCTCGCGCTACCTCAAGGTAAGGAA
>JARGGF010000213.1 GCA_029210905.1 Bacteroidales bacterium
TATCTTAGGACAATATTCTGTTCGCAAATTATTAAATCTATATGTCTAAAATTAAGCGGTTTACACAAAGGTATAATGATGGTGATATTCCCTGGGATTTGGGGAGGGCAGATTATAACCTGACAGAGATGGTTGTAAACTGGCCAATTATGCCTGGCAAAACTCTTGAATTGGGATGTGGAACAGGAGATAATGCACTTTGGATGGCGGAGCATAAATTTGAAGTTACAGCTTTTGATCTTATTGAGGTAGCTGTGAATTTGGCTAAATCAAAAGCGCTAACTGCAAATGTGCATGTTGATTTCTACGTTGCTGATATTCTTAAAGATGAAATACCAAACGCACCTTTTGATTTTGTATTTGACAGGGGTGTTTTTCATACAGTGGATGAACCTGATGAAAGAACCCTATTTGCCAGGAATGTGTCAAAACTGATGAATAATGACGGTTTATGGCTTAGTTTAATTGGGAGTAACGACCAGGTTCGTGAGGGGCAAGGACCGCCAAAGCGTTCAGCAAAGGAAATTCTTGCTGCTGTTGAGCCCTTTTTCGAGTTGTTATTATTAAAGGTTAGTAATTTTGATTCGAAGGATGAAAACCCTGCTAAAATTTGGGTATGCCTGATGAAAAAACGAACAAATGATTATTAATTGTAATTCATGAGAAAATACCATCATTTAGGAATTCCTACCACTGAAAAAAAGGCAGGTGAGAGATATTTGGAAGAATTTAAAATGTATGTTAGTGGCTATGAGGAAAGTAATTACCAAATTGAATGGATGCGATTTGAAAAAGGATGTAATTTACCCGAAATAGTTCAAAAAATACCACATATTGCCTTCGAGGTGGATGATCTTTTGAAGGAGCTGGAAGGTAAAAATGTGATTATAGAACCCAACAGTCCTTCAGAAGGAATTATGGTTGCTTTTATTGAAGAAAATGGAGCGCCAATTGAATTTCTTCAAATTAGTAACCAGAAGAAATAGTTTATAAAACTATTTTTTTCTAATGATTATCGGCTCCTTCAATTTTTCATTTAGCTCAGCAAATAATTGGGCAAGATTAGCATATTCCAACGCAGGGAAGCTATTCATTTTTATTTCCAGAATTATTGATAGGTTATAGAAATTCTTATTTTTCAATGATTTATAATTGTAAAACACGTTTCCTCCGTAGCTACTATAAGTTGAATCAGAAGGCATGATGCATTCAAAACCTTCCGGCAATTCAATTTGTAATGAATAGAATTTACGGAAAGGATATTTAAACTCTACAGGATAATTTCTAATAGTTTCCTGAAAATCCATTTCTGTAAAAACGGGATTTAGTTTCGGATAAATTTTTAAAATATTATTATCGAAGGTTTGCTGTTCTTTAATTTCAGCACTTATCGGACTTTCCTCATCATTCAGGTTGTCAATTTTTTTGATATTTCTTAAACCTGTTTCCTGTTCAATATGCTGAATGGTCTTTTCTTCACCTTGCAACTGAGTGGCTCTTCTAATATCGAGTGCATCATATCCTGTTTTTTTTAGGATTATTTTATTCGAAAAGTTCAGGTTGCTATCTATAACAATATTTTCTTCGATGCTGGTAGTATTTTTAATATTATTATTAAGTTCAATCCATCCAAAGTCTTTGGCGTCAACTAAAAATCCATTCTTGCCTATGTAACTCTGATCAAGCAGATAATATGGTCTTATTGAGTCAGTTGCATCAAGCATGTATTGATGTTCTCCAATTTCTGCAAGAGCAATTACATGGTTAAATTGATTTGGATCTGGTATATTTAAATCAATTTTTCCATGATTATTCGTACTTAAAATCACTGGACGGGTTTTAATTCCAGCTTTGTTTAGCAATGATATTAGAATGAAATTTATTTCACTGCTGCTTCCTTCTTTTTTTTCAAATGGCTTGCCAAGGCTTTTTTCCTTAATTAATTTTTTAGTGATTTTTGTATATAACCATGACAGGCCCTGATTAAAAACCGAACGCACATATATATCATGTTCGCCTGTCCAGTTCATGTTTTCACGAACATGGTCGTAGATAGCCTTCATTTTGTCGATATCCGTATTTTTATCTCTGATCATTTCGCTCAGATAGGGTTCATATTCCCAGTGTTTAATCAGAGGTAATCCAAAGCGTTCGCTTTTCAATAAGTTTTCAGTAAATTTTTCCCAATCAGGAAGGGAGTATAAAATATATCCGGCAGGATAAATAATGGATCGTCGCTGGATAGGCTCATAGTTTTCATAACCATCTACCATAGTAGTAAATAATGCATGAGTCAGATATTGCCAGACATATCCATAGTTTTCATTTGTAGCTTTTACAAGATGAATATTAAGTTTTTTATAATAATTTTCTTTGTTCAGTATAAAATTTTCATGGTTAAAAGCTTCAACATATTGTTTTACGAATTGCATTTGTTTTCCTGATAAATCGAAATTGTATAATCTTCGATATCGATAACTTCCAATATTAGTATTAAACATTAAAGTTCTGGAATAGTTAGTTTCTTCTATGGTATCAAATCCGTCCATGTTTGATGGTGAGAACATGTATTGAAAATACCTTGGCACCCTCATTCTAAATTCACTGTGCCTTACAGGTATTTCCCACTGAAAATTCCAGGTTTTGGGTGATACAAAATCCAAAGTAGGTATTTGATAGTAATAATCAATAACTGAACCTACTGTTACATTGGGTAAATTAATTTCAGCGATCTTGATGCAATTAGCTGAATCCCTGTATTTTATATCTCTTTGTTTTAATTTACTCGATTTAAGGTCTCCATTTTTTGAAAGATTATAAACCATCCCTTTAATAACAATAGCGTTTTCGCCCTGCATTTGTTCGCAATTTTTGTCTGTAAAAGGAATGCTTAATTTAGCATATTTTAATCCATCTTCCTTTAGTATTTTAATTCTGATGTAGCGGGTATTAAACAAAAACAAATGCCTCCCATTTGGGTTGGTATCAAAATAATACTGGCCATAATCGCAAAGAACAACTGCAACTGCGGAGGTGTCCATTTCATAGCGCTGCATTTGCAAATCTTCCATGGCAATTTCTTTCCACTTAATGGGATCCTTTTGGGCTGAAAGTGAGGTGAAAACAAATAGGAGTGTTATGAGTGTAATATATTTCATAAATTCTTAGCTTTAAAAGAAATAAAATTAGTATTTAAATTTGAATCCAATGCAATTCTCTATTACTATATTTCTTATCTTTTTTATTACCATATTTTCTTTTTATTGATATTTATCAATTGAAATAGTTAAATATTTATTTGCGCAACATGTCTGATCCTTTATCTTTGCGCAAAATATAATACATTTAAAATCTACCAATTATGAAAAAGATTCTATTTGCTTTCGTGATACTCACGTTTGTTTTTGCCTGTAACCAGCAAAACTCAGATGATCAAAGTAGTTTTACTATTGAGGGAACTATTGCAGCTTATGATACAGGTTATGTTTATTTGCAAAAAGTTGTTGATGGTGAGCTTACTACCGTGGACTCAATGATTTGTTCGCAGGGAAAGTTTAGTTTTAAAGGCACTACTGATTTTGCCGAGCTATATTACCTGTCTTTTGGCGACAGACAGCATATGGCAAGTATTTTTATGGAAAACTCGGATATCGTTGTAAAAGGAAATCTGGATAGTCTTGATAATATTTCAATTACTGGTTCTAAAGCCCAGGATGAATATAAGTTGTATAAGGATGAAATGCTTCCTTTTGATAATAAAATGAACGACCTCTATAAACAATATACTGATGCAGAGAAAGAAGGAAATAAAGCACTTATGGATCAAATTGACTCATCCTATGAAACTTTATATGAGGATAAATTGGCATTTATCAAAAATTATATAGGCACTCATAATGCCTCAGTTATAATTCCGTATGTTTTAAACAGAGAGTTGGCTTATTCTTTGGAAGTGAACGAATTGGATTCAATGGTCAACCTTCTGGATTCATCTCTAAATCCTTCAATTTATGTGAATACTTTAAAGGAAAAAGTAGCTACTTTAAAGAATGTTGAAGTTGGCAAACAAGCTCCTGACTTTACCTTGAATGATACAACCGGGAATCCTGTTACCATGTCCTCGTTTAAGGGCAAATATTTATTGATTGATTTCTGGGCTGCCTGGTGTGGGCCATGCCGACGTGAAAATCCAAACAATGTAAAACTGTATGCCGATTATAAAGACAAAGGTTTTGAGATACTTGGGGTTTCCTTTGACAAAAAGCGTGAAGCATGGGTAAAAGCAATCAACGATGATGGTTTAACCTGGCCTCAGGTTTCAGATCTAAAATATTGGAAATCTGAAGCAGGAAAACTTTATGGTGTTAGCGCTATTCCTCACACTGTGCTTTTGGATAAAGATGGGATTATTATTGCCAAAAACCTCCGCGGTGATGAATTACGGACTAAAGTATCAGAACTTATTGATAAATAGATATTTAAATCTTCTGGATTTTAGAAATCCGGAAGATTTTTTCTTAATTTGCATTTAAAAATACAAGTCTGCCATCTTTTTCATCTACTTTGATGATGCTTGATTTTTGGACTTCACCGGCTAATATTTGTTTTGATAATTCGTTCAAAACCTGTTTTTGAAATACCCTTTTCACCGGACGGGCACCATATTGTGGATTAAATCCCTTTTCAGCAATCCAGGCAACTGCTTTATCTGTAATTTCAAGCTGAAACTCATTCTCAGCTAATAATTTATTGATACCATCTAGTTGGATATGAACAATTTGCGAAATATCGCTTTCTGTTAACGGTGTAAACATTACTATCTCATCAATCCTGTTTAAAAATTCGGGTCGAATGGTATTTTTAAGTAATTCAAAAACCTTGTTTTTTGTATCCTCCAGAACTTCTTCTTTTTCCTTACCAATACTTGCAAAGCTTTCCTGAATAATATGAGAACCTATGTTTGAAGTCATAATTATAATGGTGTTTTTAAAATTCACCATCCTGCCTTTGTTGTCAGTGAGTCTGCCATCATCGAGCACCTGTAAAAGAATATTAAATACATCCGGATGTGCTTTTTCTATTTCATCGAGCAATATTACTGAGTAAGTTTTCCTACGAACTGCCTCGGATAGCTGGCCTCCCTCATCATAACCCACATAGCCCGGAGGCGCACCAATCAGTCTTGATACCGAATGTCTTTCCTGGTATTCGGACATATCTATTCTGGTCATCATATTTTCATCACTAAACAGGAATTCTGCCAGTGCTTTTGCCAGTTCGGTTTTACCAACACCCGTAGTACCCAGAAAAATAAACGATCCAATAGGGCGCTTAGGATCCTGCATACCGGATCGGCTGCGTCGCACCGCATCGGCAACAGCCTCAATGGCTTCATCCTGGCCAACTACCCGTTGATGCAAATGTTCTTCGAGTTTTAAAAGTTTGTCCCTTTCACTTTGTAACATCCTCGAAACCGGAATGCCTGTCCATCGTGCCACAACTTCTGCAATGTCTTCTGTATCAACCTCTTCTTTAATTAGTTGAGAATTAGATTGCAACTCTTTTAACTCGCTTTTAAATACTTCAATATTGCTTTCAGATTCTTTGATTTTACCATAACGTAATTCCGCTACTTTCCCAAAATCACCTTCACGTTCAGCACGTTCCGCTTCAATCTTGAAATTTTCAACAGCTTGTTTTGCTTTTTGGATTTTATCGATAATCTCTTTTTCCGATTTCCATTTGGCCAATTGTTCATTAAGACCTTCCTGTAAATTTGCAATTTCTTTATTGAGTTCCTCTAACCTGCTTTTGTTTTTTTCACGTTTTATCGCTTCGCGTTCTATTTCAAGATGTTTTATTTTACGCTGAAACTCATCAATTTCTTCAGGAACCGAATTCATTTCAAGGCGAAGTTTTGCAGCAGCCTCATCGATGAGGTCAATGGCTTTGTCAGGCAAAAACCGATCTGAAATATAGCGTTGCGATAATTCAACAGCACTAATAATTGCATCATCTTTAATCCTTACCTTGTGATGATTTTCATACCTTTCTTTTAAGCCGCGTAATATAGCAATAGCGCTCAATTTATCTGGTTCATCCACCGTAATTATCTGAAAACGACGCTCTAAAGCTTTATCTTTTTCAAAATATTTTTGATATTCACTCAAAGTGGTGGCACCAATTGCACGTAATTCGCCCCTTGCCAATGCAGGTTTTAATATGTTCGCTGCATCCATGGCCCCTTCGCTTTTTCCTGCACCAACCAGTGTGTGTATTTCATCAATAAAAAGAACTATTTCACCTTCTGATGCAAGAACATCTTTAACTACGCCTTTTAAACGTTCTTCAAATTCACCCTTGTATTTTGCTCCGGCAACCAGGGCTCCCATATCAAGTGAATAGATTTGTTTGCTTTTTAAGTTTTCGGGTACATCTCCATTGATAATACGGTGAGCTAGTCCTTCCGCAATAGCAGTTTTTCCCACACCAGGTTCGCCAATTAAAATGGGGTTATTTTTGGTCCTGCGCGAAAGGATCTGCAAAATGCGCCTGATTTCATCATCGCGGCCAATTACAGGGTCTAATTTGCCAGACCTTGCCCTTTCATTCAAATTTATTGCATAACGCTCTAAGGAATTATAAGTTTCTTCGGCAGATTGACTGTTCACCTTAGAACCTTTTCTTAATTCCTGGATGGCAGACAATAAATCTTTTTCATTCACCCCCTGGTCCTTAAGCATTTGTGCAACCTGATCATTGGGTTTTAGCACACCTACTATAATATGTTCAATGGAAACAAACTGATCTCCGAATTCTTTCGATGATTGTATGGCATTTTGCAAAGCTTTTTGCCCGTTTTGCGAAAGATATACCTCCCCGCCGGACACTTTTGAGTAAGAGTTTACAATACTTCGCAGAATTTGCTGTAAGTTTTGTAAGTTAATATTTAACTTATTAAAAATAAATCCACTAATGCTTTCATCTGTTGAGAATAATCCCTGTAATAAATGCCCTGTTTCAATGGCCTGATGATTCTCAGCTTGTGCTATTTCAGAAGCTTTTTGAATGGCTTCCTGTGATTTTATGGTAAATTTCTCGAATTGCATATTCTTCCTTTCATAGAGATTGCTGCAGGATGATTATTTAAACCCTGCAGCAATCAATCATTCTTCCTCTTTAATATTTTA
>JARGGF010000214.1 GCA_029210905.1 Bacteroidales bacterium
TGCTAAATGAATTTAAGTCGGACAAAATAATAATAACTGACGGAAAAAAAATCAGAATTAATGACCCTGAAATGTTACTTAAATTGAGCCAATTAGGATAGAATAATTCTTTTATATTTTTAAAATGTTGAAAATATATTTAATCAGAACTTAATTTTATAAATATTGATAAAAACATCCATTTATAAATTAAAATATTTAATACGCATAAAATCTAAATAATTATTAATGTTATCAAAATTGCCAAGTCCTGAAATTCCATTTTATTGCCTTGCTAACTGGCAAAATTCTTTGGATAAGTTTTCAAATTTATTTGATATTCCGGTTTGTATAATTCTTAAGGTGTTAGATAAAGATCTTGAGGTTGTCGCAAAAAATAAGAATGCACCTGATTATAATTCGAAAAGTGATACAATTAAAATTCATAATAGTGGAATTTTAGAACAAACAATAAGATTGGATGATGAAGTTTTTGTTTCTGATATTGAAGGGGATATTCTTAAGGATGTATTCAATCCAATCCGAAAGCTTAATTCATATTTGGGCTATCCACTCCATTGGGCAGGTGGAAAAATTTTCGGAATTATTTGCCTCCTTGATTATAAGTCAAGAAACTTTTCTGAACTTGAAAAAGCATTTTTAAAGGAAATAATAACAGGAATTGAAAAAGATTTTAAAATTTTGCGTCAAAATGATATAATAAAAAAAGAAGTAGAAAAAAATAAAGATGTAGAACATGAATTAAAAACGTTAAATGAAGCCCTTAATACCGGACTCCAGGAGAAGCATACCGAAATTGATACTATGCGAAAAGACTTTCGCGAAATGGAGGAAAACTACCAGCTTATAGTTGAGAATTCGAATGCTTTAATTGTAAAGTTTGATAAAGATTATAAATTGACCTATATTTCTCCTCAATATGCACATGTGTTGGGCATTAATACAAAGGAGTTGATGGAGCAATCTTTTTTTCCTTATATCCATCCTGATGATATTGAAAATGTAAAACGATCTTTAGAGAATTTAAAGAAACCACCCTATGTTTGTTCTCATGAAGAAAGACTACAAACGAAAACAGGTTGGAAGTGGTTTTCCTGGTCAAATAAATCTGTGATTGCGAAAAATGGAGAAATTGAAGAAGTGGTTGCTGTTGGTCGGGATATTCATATTCAGAAACAATCAGAATTTGCTTTAAAAGAAAGTGAAGAAAGGTATGCCCTGGCATTGAAGGGCGCCAATGATGGATTGTGGGATCAAAACCTAAAAACTGGTGAAATATATTATTCCGAACGATGGAAAAGCATGCTTGGTTACAAAGACAATGAACTGGAAAACAATGTCGGTACTTTTCAATCCTTTCTTCATCCTGAAGATAAGGAAAGAGTTTGGAGTCATAAGTCTGATTATATAATTGGAAAAATTCCAAGATATGAAGTTGAATTCAGGGTGCAGCATAAAGATGGGCATTGGGTAAATATTTATTCAAGAGGATTTAAAGTAATGGATCCTGATAATGGGGAAGTGTTAAGAATAGTCGGAACACATCTGGATGTAACTAATTTGCGTAAAACAGAGCAAGCCTTAAAGGAAAGCGAAGATGAATTTAGAAGAATAATTGAGCTTAATTCTATTCCAATGGCTGTTACTGATAGCAATCAGGACATGGTAATTCTCAACAAATCATTTATTAAAGTTTTTGGTTATACCATAGATGAAATACCCACCGCTGAACTTTGGTGGCAAAATGCCTATCCGGATCCTGATTACAGAAAGAAAGTACAGACCGAATGGAATGCTGCTGCAGAAGAAGCAATGAGAACGAATAGCGAAATTAAAAGTCAGATTTGGGAGCCAACAACCAAGGATGGTACAAAAAAAGTTGTTGAATTTTCTTTTGTATCTATTGGAAAACATAATATTCTTGCAATGGTTGACCTTACTGACTTAAAAAAAGCAGAACAGGCTTTAATTGAAAGTGAAGAAAAGAACCAGGCATTTTCGGAAGCTTCTGATGAGGCCTTGATTTTTTCGGATAAGGGTTTTTGCATTGAATGTAACCTGGCTGCAAACAAGATGTTTGGTTATAACGAAGATGAATTGATAGGAATATTTGAAACGGATGTAATTGCAGATGAATCCAAAGAATTAGTTCGGCAAAATATGATGTCTGGTTATGAAGAGCCATATGAAGCTATAGCTGTTAAAAAGGATGGTAAAAAATTCTGGGCTGAATTTCATGGAAAAATGTTCAACTATAAAGGTAAAAAGGTTCGGGTTACTGCAATTAGAAACATTTCCAAACGTAAAAAAGCAGAAGAAGCATTAATTTTCAGTGAAGAGAAATTCAGGGCTGCCTTCAAAACCAGTCCGGACTCTGTGAATATCAATCGATTACACGATGGTCTTTATATCGAAATAAACGATGGATTTACCTGGTGAACTGGTTATACTGAAGAAGATGTTAAAGGTAAAACTTCTATGGAGATTAATATATGGGTGAATGCAGATGATAGAAATAATTTGGTAAACGAATTAAAACAAAAAGGATACTGCACAAATTTGGAAGCAGAATTTAGGATGAAAAGTGGTGAAATTGTCACAGCTCTTATGTCTGCAAGAATAATTGAACTTGATGGTGAAAAATATATCATCTCAATGACACGTGACATCAGACAATTAAAAATTGTGCAGAATGAACTGCTAAAGGCAAAGGACCTTGCTGAAAGAAAGGAGAAAGATTATAAGCAGTTATTTAATGAAATGCTTGACGGTTTTGCAATACACCAGGTTATTTATAATGAATCTGGACATCCGGTCGATTACTTGTTTATTGATATTAATCCTGCCTACGAAAAACTTACAGGTTTAAAACACGATAAGGTTGTAAATAAAACAGTACTTGAAGTTTTGCCAAATATTGAAAAACATTGGATTGATAATTTCGGAAAAGTTGGTAAAACTGGTGAGCCATTTTGGTTTGAGGATTATGTCGAAGAACTTGATAGATATTATAATGGTCTGGTGTACAGCCCTCAACAAGATTATTTTGCCGTGATATTTAGTGATGTCACTGATAAAAAAAGAGCTGAAAAAATTCTTTTAGACAATGATAGAATCTTAAAAGAACAAAATGAAGAATACCTGTCGCTGAACGAAGAGCTTACAAGCTTAAATCTTGAGCTTATGGAAGCTAAAGAAAAAGCAGTAGAGAGTGATAAATTAAAAACTGCATTTCTGACAAATATGTCGCATGAGATAAGGACCCCAATGAATGGAATAATGGGGTTTTCAGGCTTGCTTACAAAACCAGACCTTGAAGAGGAAAAAAAACATAAATACATAGAAATTATACATCAAAACAGTAACCAACTTTTATCAATAATAAATGATTTAGTAGAAATTTCTAAAATTGAGGCAGGACACATTGACATTGAGAAGAGTGAAGTTGCGCTTGACAGGCTTACTAAGAGTTTGTTTGATATATTTAGTCTGAAAGCAAATGAGAAAAAAATATCCCTGAAGCTGGAAAATAGAAATTTTGATATAGAAATAATATCCGACGAAACTAAATTACGTCAAATTTTAGTAAATTTACTTGACAATGCCTTTAAATTTACTTCGGAAGGTGAAGTTCGTTTTGGGTACCAGCTAAAAGGCGGGATGGTTGAATTTTTTGTCTCTGATACAGGCATTGGAATTCACGAGAAGGCCCATAAATTGATATTTGAGCGTTTTAGGCAAGTTGAAATTACTTCGGCCCGAAAATATGGTGGCACCGGTTTAGGACTTTCTATATCCAAAGCCTATGTTCAAAAATTGGGTGGAAAAATTTGGCTGGAATCCTCTATTAATAAAGGAGCAATATTTTATTTTAATTTACCTCTTGTTCAAGTAAAAAAAAATATAAAAACTCCAAATAATGAGAACATGATGAATTTAAATAAAATTGACTGGAGCCACTATACCATTTTAATTGCTGAAGATGAAGTGATTAATTATCAGTTTTTTGAAGAAATATTGGAAGATACCAGGGTCAATATAATTTGGGTTACCAATGGACAGGAGGCTGTGAATTATTGCGAGAAAAATAATGAGATTGATTTAGTGTTGATGGATATTAAAATGCCTGTATTAAATGGATACGATGCCACCAGAATAATAAAAAAGAATAGACCAGACTTGCCAATAATTGCCCAAACTGCCTATGCGTTGGTTGGCGATGATCTGAAAGCAAGAGAAGCCGGTTGCGATGATTATATTTATAAACCAATCAATGTTGCTAATTTGATTGAAAAAATTTCGAAATTCCTAAAATAATAAAAATGAATATTAAAAATGGATTATTTTTGTGCGTTATAATTTTTTTTGGTCTTTTCCAATCAGAACGATTAAATGGACAAGTTACGCCCGACCTGTTTGCAGATAAACCTGATAATAAGGTTAAGGAGGTTATCAGTTACCTTGAAGGAAAAGACACCTCTACAATTGAATCAGTAATTAGTTTTGATAGAAATGCAAATGTTATCAGGGAGGCACAACCAGATTTTTATGTTGAAATAAATTACAAATATGATAAAGCTGGAAAATTGATTGAAAAGGACGCCCTGTATGGTGAAAGTTTTGCTAATGGTAAAACAATATTTCAATATATTGATAATAAGGTGGTTGAAAGCACTTTTGCCTTGGGATTTTATTCACAGGTTCATAAAACTTTTGATAACAGAAAAAAGCTGCAAAAGCTTAAATCCTTATATATTGCTGCAGGAATGGGTGAGAGCAAAATTGAGACTGAAAATTATGAATACAACAATAAAAAGTTGCTCGTAAGGAAAGAAATGAATCTTACTTATTATGATTTAAATAAAGAAACAGGAACAATAGATGAAGTTCCGGCAAATTCACTTATTGTGGAGTTAAGAGCAGCCAATGTGTTGAAAAATGAAAAGTATTTTACCACTTATTCCTATGATAAAAAAAATAAGCTTGTTGCTGAAGTGTTTTATAATGCTGACACTAAAAAAAAGCTTTGGGAAATAAACTATAAATATAACTCAAAAGGTTTGCTGGTGAATGAAATGAAAAGTTGTAGTAATCATCCAGAAAATAATCAGAATAATGTATGCAAAGAATATCAGGTAATTAAGGATTATGATGCAGATGGCAAATTAATGAGTATTACAACTAAGGAAAAAAACTTTGAACAAAAATTAGTATATAAAGATGGTAGGTTAATTAACACAACTGAGAAATATGAACCTGGTGATGCCATTCATTATACTTATAAATATAAATATTACAGCGATTAACAGATGATTTGACTATTTTATTTATTGGTTGAATTGTTTATTTTTATGTTAACAAAGGCTATTCCTATACTTCTTCTTCATGTAACATACTATATTTGCAGTACAATATTATCCTGTATTATTCATTTTTTAATTATTCTCTGGGTTAGTTACCCTTATTTATGTTCTGTTTTTAATATGAAATTATTGATATTCAGCGACTTAAATACAAAAAATTTTGGAAAAATTGCCGTGATTCCTTTATTTTTTTTGTTCCTGTTACTCACTTTTCAAGTTACAACACTTTCAGCAGCCCCTGCTGTAAATAAGTCACATGGGAAGTTAAATGAACTTGAGGGGCCTCCGAATAAATTTATTAATGACACTACAACCGGTATAATTACCGTTAAAGTAATTGAAACTGCCGGAACCAATCTTGTAAAATATATTGGCTGGAGCAGAGGTGAAGATTTTATAGAGGGGCAGTTAAAAATTGGGCCTAAACATGAGATTGAAAAAGACCCGGATGGTTATTTTAGAATTGATAGCTTTAAGATTAGAAAATATCTAAATATCAAGAAGATAGATGTACTATTATTATTTGACAGTCTTAAAAATCAAATAGGACATATAAATTATGAGTACTTCCCTGAGAAAGAAAGGCCCTTTATTCGTCAGCTAATACTTTTTCTACATAATGATAAATTTGAATGTTACGATGAGCAAAACAGGATGCAGTATCCATATTCTGGACAAAATCCTTTTTATTCGGGTATATTTGGCGGAAAATGGACTTATTTTAGCAAAGGGGAATATGCCGTAACCATGCTCATTCCACCTGATTATCGCAAAAATGAAGCAATGCCATGGAAAGGCAATAAATATCCAGATACTTTTACAAAAACTCCTGTCTTATTCGTACATGGACTTACAGGAAAATACGGGGCCTATAGCAAAGCTATTATTGAAAATAATGAAACCTCATACTGGTGGATGCAGGTAAAGTATATGGATAGCTATGGAATCTATGATGCATGGCAGTTTTATTACCCCTATGATGCCAATATTGATTTTATTGCACGTTGGTTAAAATCTGATGTGGAATTTCTTTATCAAAGTTATAAGAAGGAGCTAAATATTGTTACTCATAGTATGGGTGGCCTGGTAACAATGGAATTGATGACTGCTCCTTATTTTTCCGCTAAACAAAGAGTTAATAAGGTATTTCTCAGCGAGCCTCCCATGCACGGGTCTCTTGGCGGCAATAAGCAATACAGGACCAGTGCCGGACGCTTTTTTCAGCTCCTGGGCTTTGATAGGGAGTCTCCGGGTATCAGGGATTTATCTTATGGAAGTGACTTTTATTATAGTCTGCATAACCGCAAGTGGACTAGCCTGGATGAAGATGACAGGCTTAATGATGACTATTTTGTATTAGTGGGCACCAGTCAGCTGAATTATAAACTGCCAGAGTACATACATCGGGAGGCTGACGGACAATCTGATGGAGTTGTGGCTGCAAGTAGTGCCTCTTTGCTTGATCATCAGATTGGATTAGCTACAATTAATGGAAATCATGATGATGGCAGAGGATGTTGGAGTGGACTTAATCTTGATCGTAATAATAAATTTCTTGCCGAGATGGCATCTAATTTTTTCAGGATGAATTTATCTGAGTACTCTGATTATCTATCAGCAAATCAAATAGTTGATTCTTACTATGATTTCTCATTAAACCGTGTAATTGTGAAAACAAAAAGGGAAAGCTTAAATCTTAATCAAGGGGTTTTTTCCTTTCGCCTGATAAATGATCCAAATGAAAACTGGAAGCATGAAATTGGGAAAAGCAGTGAACTAATTATTTTAAAAGATCCGGTAAAAAAAATATTATTACTATCACCC
>JARGGF010000215.1 GCA_029210905.1 Bacteroidales bacterium
AGGAAAATTAAACTATTTTTAGATACTTAAATTGCGATTTTAAAATTAAAAAATTACGAAAATACTGAGCTCTGAAACTATTCTTAATTCTTTGGTAGCATCCGATAAACTTAAACAGTTACAGTTCCTATCTCATCCGAATGGGTCAAAACCCTATCCGAACGAGTCAATATCCTATCCTGACCCATAAAAAAGACATCCGAATTGGTCAAATAACTATCCTTACCACAAAAAAACGTATCCTGATGGGTCAAATAGCTATCCGCAGCAAAAAAAAATGTATCTTAAAGGGATAATAGTCTATCTGGCTTGTAATGAATTGGTAAGGTTCATTTAACTGTGTCGCGTCGCATTTTACATTAAAACTCTATCTATCAACTCTGACAAGTTATATGATGAAATGAATCCTGACAGTGTCCAAAGGTCTTGTCAGAGTTGAATTTGAAGAAAACAATGCAAAACTGAACTACAACCTTAAAAAATTACTCTACTCAAGGTTTTATTGGTAAATAGAAGTAATATTTATTAGCAAAAAGCTCCATGAACAGAGTAAAAAGATGCAACATATAGATAAAAAGCACATAAATACCTCATTAATGTTACTAATTATATAGATGATGTATATAATTATGTACACAAATGCTCTTAATATTATTTTTAAGATGGTATTTATAAGGGAAATGGGGCAAAATATGTGTAAGACAAATTAAAAAAGCCGGACTATTCATTCGGCTTTCTATTCGTAATAAAACACCCGGAAATCTGCCTGACTTGGCAATAGTTCCGGGTATTATTGTTTGGTTTAGTATTTTATTGTTTCATTATTCGAATGTTTGAAGTGTTTTCACCTAAACCAATGGTTTTCAAAATATATACACCAGGTTGTAATTCATCAAGTTCCATTTCCAGCTGTGATTTACCCTCAACAACAGCTCTGGATTCGGAATGAACCAATTCACCAGTGATACTATAAACCAGTAATTCAATATCAGTTTCAATTTTGCTCTCGACTGTTATGGTGATTTGTTCAGTAAATGGATTCGGAAATACTTTTGTATCTATCAGTAATGCTTCTTCTACAGCATTAATATTTTCAACATTTTCAACCACTCCGGATTTATTTTTACATGATTTACAGGTTCCTAATTCGGCTCCATATCTTAAAAATAACGGAACTACCCTTACCGGAATGCAAAGTGTGTGATTTTTGAAACATATCAATACTTTTGGCATTCTTCCACGCCTATTACACTCAATATTCTCAACATTTACTACAACATCGGCACTTATACTACAGTTGTTTGCGTCGTTTATTGTTAGAGAGTAAGTAGTAGTTTCCTCCGGACAAACTTGGATAGTTTCACTTGATTCGCCTGTGCTCCATTGGTAAGAATAGTCAGGAGTTCCCCCGCTTATTTCAGCTACAGACAAAACAGTGCATGCTGCATTAGGATAACCAAAATAAACTGTTGGGCTTTCATTCATTGTAAGCATCAATGGTGCAGGTTCGCCAATAGTTACCCCGGCAGAAACAATTGCTCCGATTGCATCAGTTACATATACATTGTAAACCCCTGGTGCAAGATTGATGGCCGTCTGAGTAGTCTGACCATCACTCCATTCATACAGATAGGGTTCAAAGCCTCCGCTTACTTCAACACTTGCTGTACCATCATTATAACCATTGCAGCTAATGTCTGTTTTAGAGACACTTATCAGCTCAAGTGGTACAAGTTGCAGACGAGCTGAAACTGGCATATGATCCGAAGTAGTATAGGCATAGTCACCATCGTAATATTCGTAATGCACCCTCGAAGAACCTTCGATATAATTACCGCTTAATTCATTAGAAAGCATAATGTGGTCAATCATATTTTCTTGAAAAACATAGGAACGGAAACCACCTTCGCTTAAGGCAGCTGTAACAATATCATAATTAACAATATCATCAACATATTCCTGATATGAAGAAACCGTAGACGGAATATCTGCAACAGTTACATCAACATCATCGTTATAGTCGCCTATCATAATGATATTTTCAGAGGCATAATAAAGATCAAGCGTGTCTTTAAGTGCTTCAACATCATATTTTCGCATATCATAACGTGCCTGGGGATCGCTACTACTATTGGCCCTTGCATGGATATCGATAAATGAGATGCGTTGGGTTGCCCCGTTTATGGTAACATCAGCTGTCATCATAAATGGCAGTCGGCCACTTGCATAAAAACGATCAGGCGCATCAGGGTAATCAGCTAAGTATGAGGCATCTCCTCCATTATAGTACGGATGAACAGATTCCAACAAAACTTTGGTTGAAACTGGGGAAATAGTAGCAGTTTTATAAATAAAACCAATTTTTTGTTTCACGCCAGGATCGTTTGGATAGGAGGTAGCTTCAGATAAAACATAAGCATATCCGGGCATTTCACTAACCAATTGGGCAAATAAAACATCATCAGAAATTTCTTCAACGCCATAAATATCAGCATCTAGGCCAAGAAGAACTGTTTTTACACTGTCTTTTTGTATTTGATCTGAATTAGGATCTCCTGCAGCAGGAGAATTTCCTTCATCACCAAACCATTCTATGTTCCAGGCAACAATATCAAGTGTCTGGTCTTTTGGTATGGTTATATCATTTCCTGTTGGTTCATATTTTTCTGCACAAGGCATATCAGCTGCCATTCGGGGTAAGAGTTGATAAATTTCGTAAAAGCGACCAACAACTCCGACAATTTCTTCACAAGATTCAGGTTGTGCCAATCCAGCCAGTCCTGGAGCATCTGCGTCAATTCTTAATTCACCGGTTCCACTGGCATCGGTCAGTGCAAAATTCGAATTGCCAAATAATAAGTTGCCAGGTGAAGGGAAAGTTGTATTTAATACCCTTACTAATTCACCGGGGTGATTTCCTAATTCACTTAGTGTAATATCAAGGGCAACAATGGGTTGCGAGGGTAAGCCATTGCTTTTTACAGCACTCACTGGGCTTATTTGCACCTGATCGTTGTATGCACTTCGTGTTCCGGTAATAGTTAACGAATCGCCAATGTTAAACAGACCGCTGCCATGAACCTGAGCATCGAAAACAGCAATCCCACCAGTTGCGTCCTGAATATATGCCGAGCCATTAAACTGATCAGAAACTGTTAAAACACCGGTAATTGTAACCACAGTTCCAATTGCCGAGTTTCTGGCTTCAAGTATACTGATGGTCTCCGGGACAGGAGTAATTCCTCCGTTTTCTGCGCCTGGTGTTGGAACTGCTTGGGTATAGGTTGAAGTATTTAACGCTCCACCTTCGCCATTAGGAATTCTTTGCATGGAATGACCTGCGCTGTTTCCCAGTTCACCTTCATTGATTTGAGCCTGGCCAGCATTTAAAAGGGCCAGTAATTCCAAATCATCTGCATCATTGGTGTCATATACAAGAGCGTCAATCAGGTTTTCTGTAGTCATAGGAGTTCCCACTGGAAAATCTGTTGCAGCAGCCTGATAAAGTGCAACTGCATCGGCGCCATTTTGCAGACCATTTGAACCAAAAATTAAACTAACATTTGGTACGCCTTCATTTCCAAGAACAAAGTAGCCTTCTGCGTTGGTTGTATACCCACTTAGGTCGAAGGTATTGTAACTTAAATCGCCGTTACCATTGAATAATACAATTATAAAACCATCCAGTGGGGTATTTCCGGTCCCGCCATCATACAATTCAATAAATTCCTCGATATCGGTACCATCTGTATCTGCATCAACTTCGTTTATTACCAAATTAATGGCTTCGGTAGCATTACTGTTAGCTTTTCCTGGAGTTGGAATTGCAGCTGTATAAGAAGTAGTATTTCTTAAGCCGCCTTCGCCATTAGGATAGCGTTGTATAGAATGAAAATCTTTATTTCCATTACCATTTTCATTAATTTGAGGTTCGCCTGTATTTAATAAAACAAGTAAACCAGAATCGTCTGCATCATCAGTATCATAGACAAGTGCATCTATTAAATTATCTGTACTAATAGCTGAACCTAATGGAAAATCTGCAGCATTAGCTTTGTACAAAGCAACAGCATCGGCACCATTTTGCAAACCATTGCTTGCAAAAATAATAGATACGTTTGCTACATCTGCATTTCCTAAAACAAAATAACCATTTGCATTGGTGGAATAGCCATCCAGATCGTAAACTGCATAACTTAAATCATTAGAACCATTGTAAAATACTAAAACATAACCATCCAAGGGGACATTACCAATGCCTCCATCATAAAGTTCGACAAACTCAAGCACATCGGTGCCTTCTGTATCGGCATCTATTTCATTAATTAATACAGTGGCTTCAACAACTACCACAGCCACTTCGTTTTCAGTACCCGGAGTGTTAATTGCTTCGCCATTTTCCGCTAATGCAGCAGGGTATGAGGGTAAACCCTGTCCATCAAAATCGTTTCTAACCCAGTCACCCGGAGTGTCAGAATCGGTTCCGTTTGGAATCCTGGAAGCTCCGCCAACTGCAAAAGAACTACCATCAAAGGTTGCAGTTAAGGTTACGGAAGCGTAGCTTAAATCAGCAGCACCACCATCTGTAACTGCAACATCATCAATTATTTCGTCCCAGGGTGTTGCATCTATAATACCATCGTTGTCAGTGTCCAAATCGGTGCCATAAGTTCCTGTAAAATTTTTAACCAATAAGAGACTAACAGTCCCATTTTCAAATTGATTGGCTGCAAAAGGAGTTGTAAAATAACCATTTGCGTCAGTTGTTCCGAGTTGGATAACTTCGTCAATGATTCCCCCTGAAGGATCGTCTCCTTCGATTTCTAAAAGGAAGTATTCGCTTAAATCAGTATTTGGGGTTGACAGAATTTCTACATATTCATCAGTATCAGAGCCAGTATGGTTAAATACAAACTCATTTATAACAACTTGCAATGTGGGTGTACCAAAAAACTGATCAGTATTAATGGCTCCATAAGTATTTGCTGAAGCTGCCTGCCAGACAAAATCGGAGTAGGCAGTACCGGTTCCTGAGAGTTGCAACGAATATCCCAGAGGAGTAGTGCTGGCTTCAGAAACTCCAATATCAGTGCTGGACAAGCCAATAGCAGGACCATCAGTAGCAGAAAAGCTACCTTCATAACTTAAAAACTGAATTACGGTGTTTGTTGCATCCACAAGTGCAATACCATCAGGCGAGCCATTTTGCAGGCCGTTGGATGGGAATGTGGTTACAATTGTTCCATATCCACCTGTTTGATCAGGAATAGTGCCATTTAAACTAATGGTGTTGTAAACAGCACCACCAGAACCATTGTAAAGCACAATGCTCCAACCAGTAATATCAGTACCTGCAGGGCCGGCAATTTCAATTGCTTCGTCCGCATCAGTACCGTCATTATCATAGTGGATTTCGTTAATAAAAACTTCTTGAGAGAAGCTAAATTCTGCAAAGGCGAATAGCAAAGCCAATACAAAAATGGGGAGTAATTTTTTTGTCATAATAGTAAAGGTTTAGTTTTTAATAAATAGATTACGAATTTAATTCAATTAATTAAGATAGCAGTTTAAGTTTTTGTTAAAAGAAGGTTTATTTTCTGGTGGATTATTTTGCTTTTGCAAGGAGATATTAACTTTTCTTAACATATATTTCTTGTTCATATCCTGAATCAGTGTTATCAATCTGAAAAAAACAATTATTTTTGACAGGTATATTTAATGCTGAAAATGTTTAAGAAGATACATCTACTTGTTTTTAAGTCATTCATTGGTCCACTAATTCTTACATTTTTTATTTCAGAATTTGTATTAATTATGCACTTTTTATGGTTGTATATTGGCGACCTGGTTGGAAAAGGTATTGAATGGGCAATAATTGCTGAACTACTTTTATATGCATCAGCCGGATTGGTTAAAATGGCATTGCCACTTGCCATTCTTCTGGCCTCAATAATGACTTTTGGCAACCTGGGAGAAAATTATGAATTGAGTGCCATAAAATCTGCAGGTATTTCTCTCCAAACAGTCATGATGCCTTTGATAATTCTTTCAGTTTTTATTGGTATAGGGTCGTTTTACTTTTCGAATTATGTTATTCCCTACACCAGTCCTAGAGCAAGTTCTTTGATATATGATATTAGTATTCACAGCCCGGAATTAAATATTAAACCAGGTGTTTTTAACAAAGGTATTGAAGGTTATAGCATAAAAATTCAAGAAAAGAATAAGGACAATGGCACGATGTATAACTTAATGATTTATGAACATCGTGGAGATAAGGGAAATCCAAAAATAACTTTGGCTGATTCCGGCATAATGAAAATACTGGAAGATTTAAGCTATATGCAGGTTACCTTGTTTGGAGGGAGAACTTTTGAAGAGCTTAATGAAGAAAAGAAATCAAAGATGGTTTTCCCTGAGCAACATTCTGATTTTGATAAGCAAACAACCTTAATTGCCTTAGCCAATAATGAATTGGATAGAACTCAGCCTGAAATGTTTAAGCAGAATGCTTTTGCAAAACCGATTTCCGAACTTCAATGGTCAAAGGATTCTTTATCTGAAGAATTAAGTGCACGAAAACAAAAGTACTTAGGTGCGATTAATAAAAAAGTTTACTTTAAGTATGAACATAAATTATCCGGAAGCAATGATAGTTCTTCAACTGATTTAAACATTTTTGCTGATAACACTGCAGGCACTTATTTATCTGATATAACGAATACCGATAGTTTATATAATGAACTTGGCAATATTGATAGGGGTAAATTGCTGAAAATTGCCATTGATAATGCTGAAAATACAAAACGAATAATTGAAGCAAATCAGAAGGATTTTATCAGCAGGGAAAAAGCCATCATCAGGCACGAAATAGCCTGGCATGAAAAGTTTACCTTGGCATTTGCGTGCTTGATTTTCTTTTTTATTGGAGCTCCCCTAGGCGCCATCATTAGGAAAGGTGGTTTTGGACTGCCATTTTTAGTTTCAATAGTTTTCTTTATTTTGTATTACATCATTTCAATAATTGGGAGAAAGCTAGTAGAAGAAGGTTTGTTTTTACCCTGGCAGGGAATGTGGTTATCATCTATATTAACCTTGCCACTTGGAGTTTTCTTAACTTATAAGGCAATCAACGATTCTGTATTGTTTGA
>JARGGF010000216.1 GCA_029210905.1 Bacteroidales bacterium
TTGCCTTTCCTTCAATATTTTTGGGCACTGTGGCCAGTGTGGTGTGATCACCATCGCCAATATCTTCATTGATTGCAGTATCAATTAGCGAATCAATCATTTTATTATAATCAGCCATGTTTAATGATAATTTAATTTCTGGGCAAAGATATTGAAATAGATTCAGGAAATGTTAATTAAAAGCGACATTATTGAATCAATTTTATATTTTTGAATTTTTAGGAATGATTTCTGCAAGCGAGATAACAATAGCAGATGATATGATAAAACGGGTGAATTCTGGAAAATAAATGTTGGGAGAACAGACATTTAATTATTTATTTATTTTAACAGGCCTGTTATCTTTATTACAAATATTATTTCATACAATATCATAAAAAATTGAAAGTACAACTATTGTGCATTGGCAAAACAAGCTTTAGATATCTTGATGAGGGAATTAAACTTTATCAGGAGAGGTTAAAACATTTTACCTCATTTGAAATGAAAGTGGTTCCTGATATAAAAAATCCAAAAAATATGTCGGTGGATGAAATTAAAAACAAAGAAGGCATCGCCCTTTTAAAACAAATCAGCCAAAAAGAAAAACTATATTTACTCGATGAAAATGGCAAAAGTTTGTCTTCTGAAGGATTCGCGCAATTTCTGGATCAACAACTTCAAATAGCTACAAAACAGATTGTATTTGTAATTGGTGGAGCTTTTGGTTTCTCGGATGACGTATACAGGCGGGCAGATGGCAAAATATCTCTTTCAAAAATGACTTTTTCGCATCAGATAATCAGGCTCATTTTTCATGAGCAACTTTACAGAGCTTATACAATTATTAATGGGATTCCCTATCACAATCAATAATAAAGACTTGAAAAATTACCTTAAAAATTTTGGATTTCTATCACTTGCAATATTATTTATTGTTGTTGCAACGATTATAGAAAATAAATCATCTCATCCCAAAACATACAAAGTTGATATAGAGAAGTTTAGTAATATATTGTATGTTAAAGAAGATAAGGCAAATGATTTGTTAAATTCCGTTTATCAAAAAGTTAAGCTTGCTGTTGAGGCAAAAAATCTAAATATTTTTGATGCATTAAAAGATATTGACTTTAATTATTTGAATAAGGAAGGCCTGGTGCTGTTAGTATATATAAATGACAGCTTAGGTTTTTGGTCAGAAAATTCCGTTGAAATTAACCAATACTTTAGTAAATCAAAGCTAAATAATACCATAATTAATTTAAATAATGCCTGGTATTACCTTAAAAGTATACATGATAAAAACCTTGAAGTAATTGGTTTGATTGAATTAAAAAAAGACTTTTCATTTCAAAATGAATACCTTGCCAACTCTTTTCATAAAGATTTTGAGCTTCCTAATACCATTGAAATATCCAAAATACCGCTTTCATATAGCTACGATATTTATGATAAAGAAAAAAATTACCTGTTTTCATTAGCGCCAACTAACAGCATATTATTAAAAGATCAAAGCTGGGGCTTAGTTGAATTATTTTATATTTTAGGGATTTTATTGTTGCTTTTATCCATCAATAAATGGTTCAGACACCTTAGTAAAATACATCCGCGACCTCACTGGCATATTGTTTTAATAAGTATTGTTCTCCTATCTATCAGGTACCTGATGCTTAAATTTAAGTTTCCGGCCTTACTTTATGATTTACCCCTTTTTGATCCTAAATATTATACAGAATCAGACCTTTTCGCATCGCTTGGAGATTTTGTAATTAATTCATTTTTAATACTTTTATTCACTTCCAGCCTTTTTTACCTTTTCCAAATTGACATAGTAATCAGGTATTTTAAAAATAAAACTTCCCTAATTAAATATTCTTTTGGAATAGGACTTATACTAATCACTGCTCTGTTTTTTTTCTTTATAATTCAATTACTCCTGAGCTTGGTGATAAATTCGAACATTCCTCTCGAAGCCCATAAGGTAATGGAATTAAACATGTTCAGTTTTTTTGCCTACGCTATTTTCGGGGTTCTGATTCTTACTTTAATACATACAATAGACCGTGTAGCTTTAATAATAAATCAAATACTAACCAGCAAAGAAAGTATTGCAATCATAAGCACATCACTTCTAATCTTCTCCATACTTGCAGTTACAATCAACCTGAATCTGCCATCAGGTTCACTCCCTTTTATAATAGCACTATCCATAGTTATCTTTTATGTTCATTTAAAAGGAAAAAAGTACCACTTTTCGATATATGCAGGATTAATACTCATTGCATCCATCTATGTTACCATCTTTGTATACAGCATTCTTCTGGAGAAGCAGAATAAAAATGCCAAAGTGCTAATTTCGGAGCTTGTAAACGAAAGAGACAAAATAGCTGAGAATTTGTTGGTTTCAATAGGAAAAAATATTAAAACAGATGAAACCCTCAAAACATCTCTTGAAAAAGAAACATTAAATAAGTCGGAAATTGAAAATTTTTTAAAAAAGAAATATTTTGGAGGTTACCTTTCAAAATTTAATATAAGCATTGAACTTTGCGACAATGGAGATTTTTTTGGAGACCCGGAAAAAAATAAGAATTGCAATAATCAATATAAAAAAATCATTGATGAAACAGGAACTAAAATTAAAGATTCGAGTTTTTATTATATAAATACAGATAATGGCAGCATAAGTTATTTGGGCATTATTAGTTTTGCGAAAGAAACCGGACAAAGTAAGCATACATTATATGTAAAAATCGATGAAAAGACACTTGCCCTGGAAATTGGCTATCCGGATCTATTAATCGAAGATAAAACTAGTAACAAAGATCCTTTATCGGAATTCTCCTATGCAAAATACCGTTCAGGGAAACTGGCATCACGTTCAGGGTCGTTCCCTTATGATTTATCAGACAAAATGCTTGAAGGAGCAACTGATGAATATTCTCAATTAATTATAGGAGACTATCATCATTATATATACCAAACGCAAAATAACAAAATTGTACTGACAAGTTTGAGGGTAAGCAATTTTGATAAGGTTGTTGCTTTTTCGTACATTTTTATATTCTTCCTTTTTTTATTAATTCTTGGTATTGTTTTAAAAAGTATTCCATCCCTGGGCTTTCGACCGGGGTTAAATTTTGAGAACAAATTATTGCTAACAATGCTTTTTGTTTTGATTTTATCATTTGTAATGGTTACAACAGGAACCATTTACTACAACAGCAAACAGTTTAGGCAGAAACACAACACTAATATCAACGAAAAACTTGAATCGGTAGTGAAAACACTTGAAATGGAACAGGAAAAAGGTTTTATTTCAGACACCTCACTTACTGGTTCAAATACATTGATAATGAATGAATTACTAAAGAAATTGTCAAACATTTATTATGCGGATATTAATTTATACAATTATCAAGGCAGGTTGATAGCATCATCGCGGCCCGAAATTTTTAACCAGGGACTCATAGGCCCTTATATGGAACCAGAAGCATACAGGCAAATGACTATCAACGAAAAAACACGATTTATCCAAAATGAAAAGATAGGGAAGCTGCAATACGCTTCATCATACGCGCTTTTTAATCACCCTGAATTACACAAACCCTTTTTTATAAATCTGCCTTATTTTACAAAACCTTCGGAACTAAAGAAGGAAATTTCAAATCTTTTGGTTGCTATCATTAATTTCTATGTGGTTTTGTTTGTGGTGGTAGCATTACTTGCCTTTTTTATGGCAAATAAAATAACCCAGCCTTTAAGAATGTTGCAGAGTAAATTCCGAAAAATTGAATTGGGAAAAGAATCTGAACAGATTGTTTATACTAAAAAGGATGAAGTTGGAGCGCTAGTTGAGGAATACAACAGAATGGTGATAAAACTTGCTGAAAGTATTGACTTATTGGCTAAAACTGAACGTGAAAGTGCCTGGCGGGAAATGGCAAAACAAATAGCCCATGAAATTAAAAACCCGTTAACACCTATGAAGCTTAGTGTGCAGTTTTTACAGAGGGCATGGCAAAATAATGATGCAGCGTTTGAAACCAAACTCAATAAATCAACACAAACACTTATAGACCAGATAAATACACTGTCAAATATTGCTACTGAATTCTCTAATTTTGCTAAAATGCCAAAAACGAAAAAAGAGGTGGTGGATTTAGTTGTAAGAATAGAACATACAGTTACCTTATTTATCAACACAGAAAACCTGATAATTGAAAGCAATATTGAACAATTTGACAAACTCATAATCATAGCTGACCGGGAACAGATTTCAAGGGTACTTACCAATCTTACAAAAAATGCCATTCAGGCAGTGCCTGGTGATAAGGAAGGTTATATCCAAATAATAGTAGAAAAAGATGAAAATAATGTTTTAATAAAGGTAATTGATAATGGCAGTGGTATTGCCGATGAACAAAAGGAAAAACTTTTTATGCCCAGTTTTACCACTAAATCAAGTGGTATGGGAATGGGACTGCCTATTGTTAAAGATATCATAGAAAGTGCCAATGGCAAAATATGGTTTCAAACAGAAGTAAATAAAGGTACTACCTTTTTTGTGAAATTCCCATTGGCTTCAGAAGAAGAAATTTTGGAAATAAATAAAACCGATGAATAAACACATGGTCTGTTTTATATAGAAATACTGACCCATGATTTGATTACATTGAAATTGGAAATTAGAAATCAATACGGTTTAGTTAAGAAATCAAACTTCAGTCATTGGTAACTGGTCATTAGTCATTAGTCATTAAATAACCAGTTACCAATGACCTCATCATTTTTTTGAAATGTGTTTATCTATGCGACATTGAATTAGAAACTGCCCTTAGAAATATGTCCAATTGCTACTAACAAACATCTAATCATTTAAATGTCAATTAGTTATGGTGGCGATGATTGAGTTTTTCCATTGCATCTAACTGCTGGCACCACTTTTTTGTTTGTTCTATTTTACCCAGTGCTTCCGCCAGTCAGACACGTGCACCGGGCTGTTGCTTACCGCCAACTTCCTTCGATCGCCATAGGCTTGTCGCCTATGCTCCATAGCTTCGGCGACGGAGCACCGAAGGCGAAGCGGGGCTTTTCCTACCAATTTTCAAATAACAAATAACAAATAACAAATTACAAATTACCAGTTACCAGTACCTTCAAATAACCATATTTCTTTAATAATAAGATAAAGTCATATAATAGCCTAATCAATCCCCGGTTTATTTAACCAAAATTCTTTTACCTCCATTATAATCAGACAAATGCCCAATGATATCACTAAATAGTTCATTTTCAATCAATAACTGTTGAACCTTAGCAACATCCTCATCAACAACCGCAATTAATAACCCACCGCTGGTCTGAGGATCGGCCAGGATAAAGCGCATCGATACATCTGGCAGACTGATTTTATCACCATAACTGTCCCAGTTGCGATTGGTTCCACCAGGAATACAGTCTTGCATTATATAATCAAGAGCAGGTTCCATAACCGGAACTTTATCATATTCCAGAATGGCCCCAAGATTACTTCCTTCACACATTTCAAGTAAATGGCCCAACAGGCCAAAACCAGTCACATCAGTCATGGCCTTAACACCTTCAATTTCTGCTAATTGCAGGCCGATATTATTCAAAAGCATCATAGAATCCGGAGCCAGGTTTTGATGTTCAGGTTTTAGTATTCCACTTTTTTGGGCAGTGGCCAAAGCACCAACACCTAACGGCTTTGTTAAAAACAATTTACATTGCGCCAAAGCGGTGTCGTTGCGCTTTAATTTCGAAAGAGAAACTATCCCAGTAACAGCCAGTCCAAACAAAGGTTCGGGATTATCAATACTGTGCCCCCCTGCCAATGGGATTCCAGCAGCTTTACAGACTTCTCTGCCACCCTCTATCACAAGGTTGGCTACTTCAGCTGATATTTTATTCACAGGCCAGCCTAATATTGCTATAGCCATCAACGGCTTTCCACCCATAGCATAAATATCACTTATGGCATTGGTAGCTGCAATTTTACCAAAGGTAAAAGGATCATCTACTATTGGTAAAAAGAAATCAGTGGTGCTAATAATGCCATTACCGTCGCCTAAATCATAAACTGCGGCATCATCACGGCTGTCATTGCCTACAATTAGGCGCTCGGTTTGTAGTTGTGTTACATTACTTTTTAAGATAGTAGTCAGTTCTTTGGGTGATATTTTGCAACCGCAGCCAGCACCGTGACTATATTGTGTAAGTTTTATTGGCTCAATCATTATTTTTTTGAGGGCAAAAGTACAAATCTTATTGAGAAATAATAACTTTGGTGATGTTTTACATTGCACATGGAAACGAATTATAAAATAGGTAGAAAAAGAAGGCTTAAGTATAATATTTCGTAGTTTTAGAAATTAATTAATAATCAGCACAAAACATAATTGTGCACAGATAGTTACATATATCATTCTTTTACGTTAAACTGGAAAACTGCTATAAATATAAAATTTAAAAGGTAGAACCTTTTAAATATATTCGGCATAGGCGAAGCCTAAGCCTAACAGGTTAATTATTATTTGAATCGATTCAAAGAACTATGCATCTTCCAACAGTTAACAAACAAAGAGCCCAAGGTCGGGCTTTTGCTATAATAACCTTTCTCATCTTTATCCTTTTCTTTTTGTATTCAATCGCTAATGGTTTAAATTTGACATATTTCACTATCGTCCTTGTTTCTATTACTATCATCCTGACATTAAGATATTTAAACAAACATAATCTTAAAGAAGCCATCCTTTTTGATGATTTAATTATTGTGAAACATGGAAGAGACAAGATTGAAATCAATATCGAAGAAATAGAAGAAATTAATGTCGAAATCAATGGATATAGTGATAAACTATTTGAGCAATCGGTAACTTACACCTTAGATTTAAAAACCAATTATTCGTTTGGCGATAAAATTTATCTAAATTTTAAATTCAGTAAGGAAAACCTAGAAAAAGGGCCATTGATTATAAATATCATTCGAAAAATTATTGAATACAAAAAAAGCAAGAAAGCCTCATGATTTTATCAATGAACATTTGTTCAAATAATACTTAATGACTACTTTTGTTAGGTAAAGACTAACTATTTACCTACTGCATATCAATGTCATCAAAAGAA
>JARGGF010000217.1 GCA_029210905.1 Bacteroidales bacterium
GCAGACTTAAGTGCTTCTTAAAATCACTGTTTGATAATAGTTGATTAATTGATTCATTTTTGTCAGGAATAATTATTTTATTGTTGCCTATGTTTAGTTTGTATTTAAGCAATTCAATACCAGCATTTTCATTAATTGCTATTACACTTCCTGTTTCCAGGCAATTTATAAAAAAACCATTAATCTGATTATCATCATACTTAATAATAAATATTTTAGGCATCAATTGTTGGAGTAGGGCAGTTCTTTTTTCTGAAGTTACATAATTATCTAATGCGCAAATTGCTTTAAAATCATCTGGTTTTGCTTGTTCAATATTGTACTTGATTTTAAAATTTAAATTTGCTTTTTCTGATGTATAGAAATTATAGATAAGCTCTTCCTTAAAACCTAATTTTTCATAAACAGGTTTTCCCAAATCAGTTGCAATTAAATTAAATGATTCTATTCCGACTTTTTTCCCATATTCCATTAAATGTTTTGTGATTGACAGACCAAAACCTTTTCCCCGGAAATTTTTATCAATCACTATATTTCCTAACCATGCTGTTTTTTCAAACAGGAATAGATTGCCAAAACCTATGATATTTCTATTATAAATAAATGTAAATCCCTTAAAATATGATTGATGGCCATGTATTTTTATAAAAGCACTAAAATTAAAATTCCAATTTTCAGGAAATAATGGCGCAAGGAAAGGAACATCACCAATTATATATTCACGAATATTTTCCATGATCATCCTTTTGATTAATTCTTTTCAGTTTTAAATTTGAATTTTCAATCATTCTATAATAATCTTTTAACTCATCCTTGCGTATCTTGGGTAATTTATGCCATCTGATATTCTGAATGGCACCTTCAAGGGCATATAGTTTGTTCAGGCAAGCCGTATTGTCGATTGTTTTAATTCTGAGAAATGCTTTTTCAGAACCTATTGTTTTGAAATCACTAATTGTTTTTATATCAACCATTTCAAGTTGTTCAGACAACACTTTTCCCAGGTTGGGAAGATTTGATAATTCATGCATTTTTTTAATGTAGTTATTTCCTTAAATTAAAAATATGCTTTCCATGCAGGCATCTTACTCATGGTTTCTTTGGCCATCTTTTCGGCATTCTCTTTATTTAAATCAGAGGTTCGCATAATAAAATGGGTCATGTCAGTTAATTTTTGTTCAAAAGGTTTTAACTTACCAAGTTCATCGGTGCAGTGTATACAGTATTTATTGTCTGTATTTTTCGCGCCAAAATCTTCAGCTGTAATCATTGGCATTCCACAACTTTCACAAATTTTTTTCATTTTTCCTGTTTTTATGTTAATAATTTTAAAAAAGTTGAAATAATATCATTTTTCTTTTCATTCATTAACCCGCCTTTGCCACTTTCGAAATATTCTTTTCTGCTCAGGTAATAATTTACGGTAGCAAAAAAAAATGAGATAGTCATAGTGATGTTAGCAACATTGTAATTTCCCTGTTCAATTTTTTGATACAGTATATTTCTGATAATGACTTCATTAGAAATAATGCTTTCTTGTATTGGCTTACTTAAAAATGGAAATTCTTTTGCAATGATGATATAAAATGCTTCATTTTCTGCAACAAGCGATAGGTATTTTTCAAGAAGACTGGCAATATTTATCTGCTGGTTTCTTGTTATTTCTTTTAAACGAACGGCGATATTTTTTAGTTCAGTCTGGCATATTTCTGACACAAGGACGTCTTTTGTCTGGAAATGTGAGAAAAGGGTTCCGTGAGCAATATTTGCCTTTTTGGCTACATCAAGAGTTTTAAGGTTTATAATTCCTTTTTTAATAATCACTTCTTTTGCTGATGTGATTATTTTATTAAAGGTTTGATATTTAGCTATTTCTCTGTTATTTTTCATTGAGCAAAAACTCACTGAGTAGTTACTCAAAGATATGAGATTATTAATTCAATTCAAAATTTTATTTATTAAATTGTTTTCAAAAACTGCTTAACGGCTTGTTATTCAGACTTATAAAAGTTTTGTTCTGTATGGAATTATCCAGGAGGGAATTAGATGGGTAATGCATGTGGATATTGTTATCATTTTTATTATTCCACAAGTTGCAATGCTGGTATTTTGGTATGCGATTCTTTTATAAAATTGTCATTTAATATTAACGGATACCAATTTGTTGTGCTTTATGATGCGAAATAAGAAATGGTTTGTAAAAACAAATACTTAGTATTAGATTAAACACTATTATCTTTTTCGTTATTATAGCTCATCTTTAAATCCATCTTCTTTCCATATTAACTTTCCATGCTTGTTAACATAGGCAAAAAACTCCACTCCAGTTTTTTTATTATATATTACTACCATAGTCAAACCTTTGGTTCTGAACGCGATCTCATCATAAATGCATGGCAGGATAGTTTTATTTCCCCTCAATTTTATCAGACCAAACTTATTATTTTTGTTCAATTTTAAATAGCCGTTAAAATATTCAAAATATTTGTCAAGAGATACATACAGCCATTTTTCTTTAAGATTTATCAAGCCTGTTTTTAGTCGATTATTTTCAATAATACTTGCATGCAAAACATTATCATCTTCAATATACAAGTATTCATATTTTGGTTGTATCAGGAGTTTTCCTGTCCGATCAATTATCCCATATTTTTTGTTTTTTACCACAACGGCAATTTCAGGATTTAAGATATCAAATCCCTGCGTTTCATCGTATTGCGGTTCAATTATAAAACAACCGGAGGTATCAATAAACCCCCATTCGAAATTCATTTTTGCAGCAGCTAAACCCCGATTAAAAGGCCATACTTCCTGAAAAGCTGGAGTGATAATTTCCCTGCCTTGTTCATTAATAAAACCATATTTTTGATCTTTCAAAACTGCAGATTTACCCTCCACGAAATAACTTATCTTTGAAAAACTGGTGGGTAATTTTGATTTATTTTCAAAATTAAGTAAGTATAACTTCCCTTCTATTTGTCCATGGCCTATTTTGTTACCACAACTAATAAATTGATTATCAAATATAAATGGGAAAAGAGTATCGCCATTAGCGTTTAGCACAGCATATTTTCCTGCTGATTTTGCAATTACAAAGGAATTATGATATTGGTCAAGATAATCAAATTGGAAGTTTATTTTAATATTTCCGGTAGGGTCTATGGCACCATATTTATTATTTTTTTTGACAATACCAATCCCATCGGGCCAGATAATTCGGCTGCAACAAGTATCTTCCTGCCTTTCAATGCAACAATAGTCATATTCCGGAGCAATTACCTGATTGCCATATCGGTTAATGTAGCCCCATTTATTATTATCTCTTATTATGTAAAGTTCAGTAATTGAAGTACATGAGTGGTAAGAAAGAAGGATTATAAAAAATAAGATTCTAAAAATTTTCTTCTGTAAGGGTGTCATAATAGCTTTTTAGCCTGTTTGCTCTTTGTTTAATAAATTCTGTTTCGTTATCAGCAGCAACAAAATGCCACATAGTTCCTCCAATGCCAAAATATAAATCGCTGGAAAAAGAAAACTCTTGATCTTTAAATTTTTTCCAGGCTTCCTGTGATGCTATTAATTTCTTTTTTTGTACTTCTGTTAATTTATTTTGTAATAATTTATAATACTTGTTCCTTTCGTTTTCCCAGGCTTTTTTTGCTTCAGCTGCGCAAGATATCATTCCTTTAGTATCTTGATTTACAGGAATATCAAGGCACTTTTTATAATTTACATCAATAGGATGAATATTCTTTTTTAAGTCCTGACCCATAAGGTTGAATGTACACATGAACACAATAAAGAGGAAAATATTTTTCATCATTTTTTTGTTTAGTGTTTTCTTTCCAAAATTAGCTAAAATTACTGATTGTCAGCGTCTGAAGTTTTATTAATTTTGCTGACAATGCATGAACGTGGTTTTATTAAAATCAACAATAATTTAAAACACAAATTAAAGACCATGATGTTTACCGGGGCAGATATTTTAAATGAATAATCAATTTACTTTGTAATAGCCCGATATAATAAAATTATGGAAAATACTGGAATGGTCATAAAATCTACGGGGAGTTGGTATCATGTGCTGCATGGTAAAGAAGTAACCCACTGTAAAATTAAAGGAAATTTTAGAACGAAAGGTTTTGTGGCTACAAATCCTGTTGCAGTGGGCGATAAAGTTGATTTTTTAATTCAAAAGGAAGAAAATACCGGATTAATTACTAAAATCCATGACAGGAAAAATTACATTATCCGTAAATCAATAAATCTTTCTCATAAGGCACATATTATAGCTGCAAATATTGATCTGGCCATAATTTTAGTTACCTTAAAAATGCCGGAAACGCATAGCATTTTTATTGATCGCTTCCTGGTTTCTGCCGAAGCATACAGTATTCCTGTTCAGATAGTTTTTAATAAAATTGATTTATACGGTGATAGTGAAAATGAAAAGATGGAGAAATGGATAGCTGTTTATGAAAAAATTGGTTACCCATGTCTCAAAATTTCGGCACTCGAAAATATAAATATTGATACTTTTAAGGCTGTACTTAAAGATAAAAGTACCGTTATTTCAGGAAACTCAGGTGTTGGAAAATCAACACTAATAAATGCTGTTGACCCCAAATTAGCCTTAAAAACTGCAAATATTTCCGATTATCATAAAAAGGGAAAACACACTACTACATTTTCGGAAGTTTTTCCTTTGGAATTTGGTGGTTTTATAATTGACACACCAGGCATCAAAGGCTTTGGCCTTGTTGATCTTGAAGAGGAGAACCTTGCCACTTATTTTCCGGAAATGCTGCAATTACAAAATGAATGCAAATATTACAACTGTACGCATACTCACGAACCTGGTTGCAAGGTAGTTGAGGCTGTTAAATCTGCAACTATTGCTGAATCGCGCTATAAAAGTTACTTAAGCATGCTTTTTGAAGATACAGGCAAATATAGGGATGACGCCTATCGATAAATTTCCATTAATTAACATATTAACCTGATATTTAGATGTATATGATTTAAGCAACTAGTATTTGTGTTATCTTTTAATTATTTGTATCTTTAATACGTGGAAGTACCTATTCCTATATATGAAGAACTTTTTATAAAATACAATAAGGCTGAGCAAATTATTTATGAGCAAAAAAAGCTCATACAAAAGCTTCAGCGTAACGATGTTTTGTTTGATTCCAAATTTGAACCACATAAAATCTTAACTAAATTTGCTGATATTTTACCTATCGCCATCACATTGGTTGATCTCATAGGCAATTGCCTATATTTAAACAAATTTGGACATGCTTTATCGGGATATTCTCAAGATGATATTTCAAATGGACTGAATGTAAAAGATATTTTGGCTAATCCAGAGGATATTGAATCCTTTATTAATAGGGTTAGTCAATCACCTGAAGATACCGACATTAATAAAGGTGAAGAATTTTTGGTTAAAAGTAAAAATGGTAGATTTTTTTATGTACTCATTTATTCTCAAATTATCTTAAATGAAGATAATAAACCTGCCCTCCTTGGTGTTTTAGTTGATCATACTTATTATCGCGAAGTTGGGGAAAAATATATGACTGCGGAAAAAAAACTGAGGCAAATGAATGCTGCAAAGGATAGATTTTTTTCTATTATAGCCCATGATCTAAAAAATCCGTACAATGCGATTTTAGGATTTTCAGAATTAATTTTAGGCAATATTAAATCATACAGCATAGAACAAATTTCGAATTATGTGAATATAATGCACAAGTCGGCAACTAAAGGGCTGTTATTACTTGATAACTTGTTGAAATGGTCCATGAGCCAGACCGGCAAACTTGGATTTCAGCTATCAAGAGTTAATATTTCAGAATTACTTTCTGAAAGTATTGATTTTGTTTCGGAAAAAGCTGCAATAAAAGGGATTAAGATAAATACCATTTGTTCGGAAAGCCTTATGGTTTCGTGCGATAAAAATATGATTGACACAGTTTTACGCAATTTGCTTACAAATGCTATAAAATTTACAAGGGCCAATGGAGCTATAGAAGTTCAAATAATTAATTATGAAAGTAATGAAAAGGAGTCGGGTCATATCCATGTGACAGTTGCCGACAATGGCATTGGAATTTTAGAAAAGGATAAAAAGAAGCTTTTTCGTGTCGATACACTTTTTTCAACTCAAGGAACTGCATTTGAACAGGGAACCGGACTCGGATTATTGCTTTGTCAGGATTTTATACACAAACATGATGGCCAAATATGGGTTGAAAGTGAACCTGGAAAAGGGAGCAAATTCCATTTTACCATTCCATCACAAAACCTAAAATACGAATGATTTCAGTTTGTATTCCCGTTTATAACTGTAATTTAGAAGGGCTTATTCTGGAATTAAATCAACAATTTATTTCATCTAATAATGATTATGAGATAGTTGTTATTGATGATGCTTCAGATTTGGAATATAAAAAAGCCAATTTATTTCTACGCAAACAAGAACATGTAAAATATATTGAGCTGGAAACGAATATAGGGCGTTCTGCCATCAGAAACTTGTTCGCGGAGCATACAAAGTTTGATAATTTACTTTTTTTAGACTGTGATTCAAAACTAATTAATTCTAAATTTATAAATACCTATCATTCTAATAATTATAAAGACTACAAGGTAATTTGCGGCGGGAGAATTTACGATTCCAGACCAGTGCGACTAAAATATATATTACGCTGGAAATATGGTATTTACAGGGAATGTAAAATGGCCAGGGAACGTAGTATAAATCCATGGCAATCCTTTATGGCTAATAATTTTATGATTGATAAAACGACACTGCAAAATATCAGGTTCGAAACCCGATTAAAAGGCTATGGACATGAGGATAGCCTTTTTGGGTACCAACTGAAGTTACGGCAGATTCAAATAAAACATATTGACAATCAAACATTACATATTTTTAGTGAAACTTCAAAAGATTTTCTGCTTAAAACAAAAGAAGGGATTAGAAATCTCCATTATATACATACTGTTTTGCTGCCTGACGGAGAATTTAGTACCATGAATAAATTATTGAGGAGCTTTACCAGAATTTCTAATTTAGGGCTTGTAATGCCGTTTCGTTTTTTTTCCTACCTGAT
>JARGGF010000218.1 GCA_029210905.1 Bacteroidales bacterium
AAAGTATTGACCAGATATAATTAAATATCAGGAAAATACATGCTCCTTTCTGCTTCAAAATATTCTTTTTCTGAATCAAATTTTAAAGTTGGATTTTGTTTTTGTAATTCACTGATAAATTTCAAATTGGAGTCAATAAATTTTAGGTAAGCAACAGTATTGGGATAAAATACCCGATGTTCCATGTTCTTTTTTAGCTGCACCACTTTTTTTGCTGTTTCTATAGCCATTTTATCAAGTAAAGCATTTGAAAATTTTTCCCAAATATAATCAATTGCCAATTGGTTGGGATGAAATAAATCATTTGCATAAAACCGGTAATCGCGTAAATCATCCATCATTATCTCATACGATGGAAAATAGCTTAGATTCTCAAATTTATTAATCAATCCATGTATTGCAACCATTAAGATGGATTTACTCAATTGATTTCTAACAGGGCCATCTTTCCAATGCCTCACCGGACTAGCAGTAAATACAATATTAATCTCAGGATTAAATTCATGTAGCCTCTTGATCAAGTCAGCGTAACCTGAAATAATTTCCTCTGTTTTTAATATAAAATGCTCAAATTCTTTTGAAGGAATCTTATGGCAATTCGCAACAATACTACCTGACTTTATATTTTTATAAACCAGGGCAGTTCCAAATGTTATGTATAAATATTTTGATTCTTTAAGAAAGAGATGAGCTTCTTCAATATTACTGTTGATTCTGCGAAGCACATTATCCTTATCCTGACCTGAAAAAATACCATGGTGCGAAAAGCTAATCCATTTTTCGTTAAAATATAAGAGATCGTCCTCTGAAAAATATTGTTTTTTGATAATAATTTCAATGCAGTTTTTTACCGATTCAGGATTGTAAAGCACCCCAAAAGGATTTACAGTACAGGGTAATTTAGCATCGATAAACTTTTGGCCTATATTATTAGAAAAACATGAGCCAATAAATATAGATTTATCTGAATGAGAAATTTTTTTTGAAAAAAAATCGGGATAAATCTCTGATCTTAAGCTTAGCATTTTATACTTTTATAGAAAAATATATGCGAAGCTATATAAAATGCAACAAATAATCCAAATAAAAACAGATAAACAAACTGCATTGTATGATATTACAGAAGAAATTGAGCAAATTGTAAAAAAAAGTTCTATAGAAAGTGGTATTGTAAATGTTTACGCCCAGGGCGCTACGGCTGCTATAATGATTCAAGAAAACTGGGACGATTCCGTTCAGCTTGATGTTGTAAACTTATTAAACAAGCTGATTCCCAATGGTGTATGGTTGCATGATGCCCAGGATGGAAATGGTGATGCTCATCTGAAAGCAGGAATTGTGGGTCCGAGTGAAACCATTCCAATAATTAATGGGAAATTAGGCCTTTCTACCTGGCAAAATATTTTTTTCTGTGAATTTGACGGGCCCAGAAATCAAAGAAATATTATTATTTCAGTAATATCATTTTAAATTTGATTTGAATGTAACTTGCGATATTTTATTTTATTATTTTTGTCGTATAAAAGTTAAATTAATATTATTTTTTATAATATTCTTTTATTATTAGTTGAATATCCGGTTTAAATGATAATTTTTGTAATCTATTAGCTTAACTAGCATTATACACAATAACCTAAAATTAAAATTATGGGGTATATTGAATTTAATAAAACAGAACTTATAAATCTAAAATACTCCCTTTCAAAAGAGTTTATCAGATCAAACAGAGCAGGAACATATGCCAGTGGAACAATAATCAATTGTAATACAAGAAAATACCATGGTTTACTCATATGTCCCCTCGACAAGATTGATGGACAAAATCATGTGCTATTATCAGCCCTGGATGAAACTATTATACAAAGAGACAAGGAATTTCATCTTGCAGTGAGAAAGTATCCGGGGATTTTTCACCCGGGGCACAAATATTTGAGGGATTTTAACACAAATCCAATCCCAACTCTAACTTACAGGGTGGGTGGAGTAATTTTCAGGAAAGAAATGTTATTAGTTGCTGAAGAAGATCAGGTATTAATAAGATATACATTGGTAGATGCGCATTCGCCGACCACAATCCGTCTGCACCCATTTTTAGCATTCCGCAACATGCACCACCTTAACAAAGCCAACCTTTCGGTAAATACTAAATATTTTGATGCAAAAAACGGGATTAAGACCAAAATGTATGGTGAATATCCATATTTATATATGCAAACCTCAAAAAAAACAGAATATGTTCATGCACCAGACTGGTTCTATAATGTTGAATACTCTGAAGAAGAAAAAAGAGGCTATGAATTTAAAGAAGATTTATTTGTTCCAGGATATTTTGAATTTCCATTAAAAAAAGGAGAAAGTATAATATTTTCCGGAAGTTTAACTGAAGCAGCTCCAACAGGACTTACAAAAAAATTCACTTCAGAAATTAACAAAAGGATTCCACGCGATAATTTTGAGAATTGCCTGATAAATTCTGCACAACAGTTTATTGTTAGGCGAAACAATGAAACAAATGTGATTGCAGGTTTTCCATGGTATCAAACAGCGGGACGTGATACATTTATTTCATTACCCGGGCTTACACTGGCAATTGGTGATAACAAAACAGCCAAAGCAATCCTGGACAGCTCTTCAAAACTTATAAAAGACGGATTGTTTAAAAATATGGGCAATCGCCCTGAAGACAAAGATAATTCAGCTGATGCCCCGTTGTGGTATATATGGGCACTGCAGCAATATGTTTATTATACTAAGGATTATAAGAATGTATGGAGGGATTACGGGAAACACCTTAAATCAATACTTGAGCACTACAAAAAAGGGACAAGGTACAACATAAAAATGCATGAAAACAACCTGATATTTGCAGGAGAAAAGGGTTTGGCACTAACCTGGATGGATGCGATAGTAAATGGCAATCCGGTTACGCCAAGAACCGGGTTTACGGTTGAAATAAATGCCTTATGGTACAATTCAATAGTTTTTGCGCTTGAAATAGCTGATAAAGTAAAGGATGATAAGTTTATTAATCAATGGAAAAAATATCCCGAGCTAATAAAAAAATCATTTATTGAAACTTTTTGGTCAGACGAAAGGAAATACTTAGCCGACTATGTTGATGAGCATAAAAAAAACTGGGATGTGAGGCCAAATCAAATATTCGCTGCATCACTCCCCTATTCTATGCTGAACAAAGACCAATGTAAACTTGTTACTGATGTGGTAAAAAACGAACTTTTAACACCAAGGGGTTTACGCTCGCTTTCACCTAAAAACAAACAATACATTGGTATTTATCAGGGTAACCAGGAAGAGAGAGACAAAGCATACCATCAGGGGACGGTTTTCCCATGGTTAATTGCACATTTTTCCGAAGCTTATTTAAAAATACATAAAAAATCAGGTATCAATTTGATAAAAGAACTCTATTTAGGCTTTGAGGACGAAATTGCAAACGCAGGAATTGGTACCATTTCTGAAATTTATGACGGAAACCCTCCGCATGAGGTTAATGGCGCTATATCACAAGCTTGGAGTGTGGCTGAATTGTTAAGATTAAAATATATTATTGATAAGTTTGAAGAAAATAATTAACTTTAAGATATTCTTATCATCTAAATAATTAGTTCAAAATAAACCTTTATAATAAAACTTAAAATAAAGCTAATGAGAGTATTGATGTTTGGATGGGAGTTTCCACCTCACATTACCGGAGGACTTGGAACGGCATGTTACGGCCTCACAAAAGCACTTTCGGTTTTCGATGACTTAAAAGTGACCTTTGTTGTACCCAAAGCATTTGGAGACGAGGATAAATCTGTAGCTAATTTTGTAAATGCAGAGGAAATAGGAGTAGATAAGAAAACCATCGAGAATAAGCACTCATTGACTAAAGGCAAATCCTATACCACAGGTAAAAAATTACTTGATTATATCAGCGGCTCATTGAGCGAAGATATTTTTGACAAAATAAGGTACATTGAAATTTCTTCGCTACTGCAACCATACATTTCACCACAAGAATTTGAAGAAAAATTTGGTGGGGACAAATTAAGCAAAAAAAACTTCACCCTTACTCCTGATGGCAGAGTTATTGTAACCTTTGAAGGTAAAGAAATTGAAATTCACGTGCCAACATCGTTGCAAATTGAAACTGATAGCAAAATCCATTTTCGATTTTCCGGTACTTATGGTGCCAGTTTAATTAGTGAAGTTTCAAATTATGCATTGGTAGCAGCTGAACTTGCTAAAAATGAGGAGTTTGATTTAATTCATGCTCATGATTGGCTTACCTATCCTTCTGGTGTAGCAGCGAAAAAAATCTCAGGAAAAAAACTGGTAATTCATGTTCATGCTACTGAATTTGATCGTTCAGGAGAATCGGTAAATCAAGTGGTATACGACATTGAAAGATATGGAATGACTAATGCTGATTTAATAATTACAGTGAGTAACTTAACCCGGGAAACAGTTATCAATAAATATGGCATTCCGGATCATAAAGTAGTAGTAGTTCATAACGGCGTTTTACCAAAAGAAGAAGTACAACATCTTTACACAAAAAATGTAAAAGAAAAAATTGTAACCTTTCTTGGAAGAATAACTTTTCAGAAAGGACCAGAATATTTTATTGAAGCAGCTTATAAGGTATTACAAAAAACAAAGGATGTAAAATTTGTAATGGCTGGAAGCGGCGATTTGCTTTATCGCATGATAAACAGGGCTGCTGAATTAAAAATTGCTGATAAGTTCCATTTTACAAATTTTTTAAAAGGAAACGATGTAGATCATATGTTTTCGATTAGCGACGTTTATGTAATGCCCTCAGTATCTGAGCCTTTCGGGATTTCACCACTTGAAGCAATGCGTTCAAATGTACCAGTGATTATTTCAAAACAATCAGGTGTTGCAGAAGTATTAAAACACGCAATCAAAGTTGATTTCTGGGATATTGATGCTATGGCAGATGCAATTTATGGTATTATTACTTATGGTGCTTTGTCGAAGATGTTCAAAAGACTGGGAAAACACGAAGTTGAAGAAATAAAGTGGGACAATGCAGCCAGTAAAATAAGAAACCTGTATTCCGAGCTATTAAGTTAATTGTTTAAAAAACCAAAATTAAAAACTTACTGAATGAAAACCATTTGTTTATATTTTCAAGTTCACCAGCCATTTAGGTTAAAAAATTACCGTTTTTTTAATATCGGACATGATCATTATTATTACGATGATTATGCAAACGAATCGATCATTAGAAAAATAGCTGAAAAATGTTATCTCCCGGCTAATGCACTTATGCTCGATTTGATTAAAACATATGGAGATAAGTTTAAGATTAGTCTTTCAATTTCGGGACCTGCTCTTGATCAGTTTGAATTGTATGCACCCGATGTGCTTGAAAGTTTTAAAAAACTTGCAAAAACCGGTTGTGTAGAATTTCTGGCTGAAACTTTTTCGCATTCTCTTTCTTCACTTAAAAGTAAGAAGGAGTTTATCAAACAGGTTGAAAAGCACAGCGAAAAAATAAAAACTCATTTTGGCCAAGAACCTAAAGTATTCAGAAATACTGAATTAATTTATAGCGATGGTATTGGAGAAATGGTAGGAGAAATGGGATACAAAGCCATGCTCACCGAAGGCGCCAAACATGTTTTAGGATGGAAAAGTCCTAATTATCTGTATTTTAATGCCTTTAATCCAAAACTTAAAATTTTGCTTAAAAATTTCAAATTAAGCGATGATATAGCTTTCCGCTTTTCAAATAAAGCCTGGAAAGAATGGCCTTTAACTACTGAAAAATATGTTAGTTGGTTAGAAACTATTGATAAAAAAGAAGAAGTAATTAACCTTTTTATGGATTATGAAACTTTTGGAGAACATCAATGGAAAGAGAGTGGAATTTTCGAATTTATGAAAGCTTTTCCAAAAGCTGTTTTTGCCAGTTCGAAATTCAAATTTGCTACAGTGTCTGAAGTTGCCGACAGTCATCAGCCTGTGGCTCCATACAATGTGCCATATCCAATATCCTGGGCTGATGAAGAACGCGACTTAACAGCCTGGCTTGGAAACGAACTACAAGACGAAGCCTTTGACAAGCTCTTTGAGTTGGAAGAAGCAGTCAGCAAATTAAATGATAAGGAGTTAAATAAGGACTGGCTTTATCTGCAAACTAGTGATCACTTTTATTATATGTGCACTAAATTCTTTTCTGATGGTGCCGTACATAATTATTTTAATCCGTATGACTCCCCTTACCAGGCATTTATTAATTATATGAATGTTTTAAGTGACTTTACAGGTAGATTAAATGAAAAAATTAAAGTTGCTTCATTAGCCGAATCGACAAATATTAGCGATTTAACGGAAAAAGAAATAAAGGAGCTTATTGGAAAATACGAAAAAGCATTAGAAAAGCTGAAGGACAAATTAAAACCTCGAATTATTGAAAAAACTAAGCCCGTTGCAAAAGCTATTGACAAAACAAAGGCTAAAGTAACCGCTATTGACAAGAAAAAAGCCGAAACTAAAGCCATTTCTGCTACTAAAAAAGCGGATCTTGCTCTTGAAAAAGCAAAATCTGAAGAAAAAACTACAAAAGCAAAATCTACTGCTTCAAAAAAAACAAGCTCAAGTGAGTCAAAAAAAACAACAGCTAAGAAAAGTACCCCTAAAAAAAATACAGCAACTAAAACTGCTACAAAAAAAACAGGCCCCAAGAAAAAGTGACAGGGAAAAAACTTAAATTTAAGAAATGGAACTTCGGTTCCTTTTTTTTTAAATTGTATGGATATCTTTTATCCAAAAACTATTCTGGAAATTCATGGTTTCATTTATATCCCATAGAGCTAAGGCTAGAGGTATGAATTTATAACAAAAGACATAAATTATTGATTTTTTGTAAACAATTCAGAACATTTTTTCTGGCTTAATGAACTAATTCTTATCTTTATCCCGTCTAATTACCAGAATATTAGAGCTTAATACTAAAAACCAGTTCGTGGAAGAAGAAATAGACACTATTAAACCAGAAAGAAAGAAAAAGAAACGATGGTTGTTAAAAATCATGTATTTTTTTATTGCCTTATTTATAATTCTTGATCTTTTCCTTTTCTTTTT
>JARGGF010000219.1 GCA_029210905.1 Bacteroidales bacterium
CGGGGGTGAGTTAATTGAGGTAGAGTTACAAATATTTTAAATGCGATGGCCTTGTTAAGCAGGAGTGGTATTGAAATATTCTAAAAAAAAATTGTTATAAGTTAATGTCTTTATAATTAACTTATAACAAATAACTTATAACAAATAACTTATGGAAGAAATTCTATTTGCTTAATTTCAGATATTCAATAATTTCTTTTTCAAATCCCGATTTAGCCATAGCTCCTACCTTTTTTTTCTTCTCACCATTTGCAGTAATAAATAAAAATGTAGGAATGCCTGTAATTCCAAATGCTGAAGCAACATTTTGATTATGGTCGGTATTTACTTTGTAAATCTTGATATTTGTGCCATATTCTGCAGCTAGTTCTTCCAGAAAAGGAGCTACGTATTTGCATGGACCACACCAATCTGCATAAAAGTCAACAATTGCAGCAGTGTTACCTTCATATTGCCAGCTTTTGTTTTTTTCAAAATCGTATACTTTCTCTTTAAATGATGTTTCATCAAGATATTCTGGTTTTTGTGCATTAATCGTAATTGATGCAGCCAGGAACAAACCAATAATAAATGCAATCTTTCTCATGTATAACTTTTTTTAATGATTATAATAAGCATCTTATTTATTTAAATACAGTGCTGAATTTTTACAGCCTTTTATATATTAACAAATAAAGACCTTTAAATGTTTTATAAGAATTAAACAATTATTTTATGTAAATATTGTTTTAATGTAAAAAAAAGATTTTTGGAAGGCAGGTAAAAAAAAGAAAAGGCTGATAACCATTGTCAAGCAGCCATTCTCCATTTTGTCAGGAAGCTTAGTTTTCTTCAACTTTTAATACATCAGCAATAGCCTTTTTAAAGGTGTCTTTTGGTAATGCACCAACAGCCATTTGTGGCTGGCCATCCTTTGGGACAAATAAAAGTGAAGGTATACTTTGGATACCAAACATACCGGCAAGATTTCTTTCTGCCTCAGTATCAACTTTGTATATATTTATTTTACCTTCATATTCTGTTTGTAACTCTTCAAGAATAGGGGCTACCATTTTACATGGTTGACACCAATCTGCATAAAAATCGATCATACAAGGTAATTCACCTTCGAATTTCCAATCTTTATTTGCTTCAAAATTAAATACCTTCTCTTTGAAAGTTTGTTCTGTTAAAAATTCTACTTTTGCCATTTGAATTTTATTTAAATTAAAAATGTGTTTGTTTTATGTTTATCAAATCATATACCATTGGCAATTCAATTGCTGATATCCAAAATAATAGCTAAAATATTGTAATTTTGTCACTTGAATTTTAAAAAATAGTATAATAATGCTTATAATCTGATAAATTGACATGTCTACATATGTTAATTTGTCCTATTGTAATACAAAGGTAGTAGTTTTTGTGAAAGAATTTCTAAAACATCCTGTTTTTAACATAATTTCAGAAATAGCAAGTCTTGAAAAATTGCAGGTTTATGTGATTGGTGGATTTGTACGAGATGCCCTGCTTGGGCGCCCATCGAAAGATATTGACGTTGTAGTTGTTGGGAATGGGATAACATTTGCTGAAAAAATAAATAACCATATCAAAGGTAAAAGTAAGCTTTCTATATTTAAAAATTTTGGCACTGCAATGATTAAGTTTCAGGATTTGGAACTTGAGATAGTTGGGGCCAGAAAAGAATCATACAGAAGCAATTCCCGGAAGCCTATTGTAGAAGACGGAACTCTTCAGGATGATCAAAACCGCCGTGATTTTACCATTAATACTATGGCAATTAACTTACATCCAGATGCTTATGGCGATTTTGTAGATCCTTTTGGAGGAATTACTGATTTGGAGCGTAAAATAATTCGCACACCTCTTGATCCGGAAGTTACTTTTTCAGATGATCCATTAAGGATGATGCGTGCTATTCGGTTTGCCACCCAACTAAAGTTTAAGATAGACGTGATTTCCATGGAAGCTATTAGTAGTCAGTGTGACAGGATTAAAATTATATCAAAAGAAAGAATTGTTGATGAGCTTAACAAAATAATAATGGCTGAAAAGCCATCGGTGGGATTTAAATTGCTGGATAAGACAGGTTTGCTGAAATTTATTTTTCCCGAAATGGATAAACTTAAAGGGGTTGAAATATTAGGTGGAAAGGGTCATAAAGATAATTTTCTGCATACATTAAAAGTCCTTGATAATATTAGTAAACACACAAATGATATTTGGTTAAGGTGGGCAGCAATTTTGCATGATATTGGAAAGCCTGATACTAAACGTTTTTCAGAGGCCGGATGGACATTTCATGGACATGATGCTTTGGGTGAAAAGATGGTTCCGGGAATTTTCCGAAGGTTAAAATTGCCATTAAACCAAAAAATGAAATTTGTCCAGAAAATGGTATTGCTCCATTTAAGGCCGATTGTTCTGGCTCAGGACGTGGTTACTGATTCTGCTGTGCGACGTTTGTTAAATGAAGCTGGAGACGATGTGGAAAGCTTAATGACACTTTGCGAGGCCGATATTACCTCAAAAAACGATGAAAAAGTCAAGAAATATCTGGCTAATTTTAAGATAGTTAGACAGAAACTCAAAGAAGTGGAAGAAAAAGATGCCGTCCGTAATTTTCAGCCACCTGTTTCGGGAGAACTAATTATTGAAACTTTTAATATTCCCCCTTCAAAAATAGTTGGAGACATAAAAAATAGTATTAAAGAAGCCATTTTAGATGGTAAAATTCAAAACAATTATGAGGAAGCTTTTCAGTTTATGATAGAGGAGGGGAGGAGATTGGGCTTAAATTATAATAAATAGAACTGTCTGATTTAAACAGTTCTATTTTAATATATTGTTATTATTTCTTTTCCAGTTTTGGAACAAAGTTCAACTCAGAAAGAAAATCAACAGCTTTTTTTAAGCCATTATAAAGCAGTAAAACATATAGCAAAATTACACTTAACCAAATAATTGCCAGATTAAACCATATAGTGTTAACAGACTTGCCAAACATTATTTTTTCAGCAGCATAAAAATGTGCCCGGCCATAATTTGTTTCAGGTTGTTTAAAAATAGGATCTTTTACCTGAAACAGTGTGTGGTGGTCTGTTTCTACAATTTTTTTTACTTCATTTTTATTTAAGACTGATTCTGCCAATCGTTTATTATAATAGTCTTCCTTTAATTTTGCCACAGCTTCAACATCACCCAATTTTTTAACCAGTGCATTAAAAACTTCATCCTTTTTATTATTTGTTTGGTATACCTTGTTTCGGTAATAACTGCTCAATTCATCTATATAATTATTAGCGCCTGCTCCGGTTTCAGGTGAAAACTTTTCTGGAGAAAGTTGATCCATTGCTTCAAATCTAAAATCAGGAACCTGTTCACTCAGGGTATTAAATTCATTTTTTATTAACAATAAGTCATCTTTAAACTGCTCATTAATACTATCTTTTTTTACGCTTTTAATGCAACGGTCAACACGGGATTGCAGCTCAGGCAAGCGGAACATTGATTGAAATGAATAGTGACTGATTTCTTTTTCTAACTCAAAAAAGTGTTTTTCATATTCATTGTTTTTAAACTGATTTACTGCCAGGGCCTCGTAGGCCCATCTCGAAATCATTAAATCACCTATTATTGGAACATATTCAACAGACATAAAGTTTTGGTGCAGCTTATTAAAGCTAACAATTACACCACTAAAGAGCAGCTGTGGTACCAATATAAATGGAATGGTAATGTAGATGGTAACTACCGAATTTAAGGCAGAAGAAATATTAAGGCCGATTAAATTCGCAGCTGCAATAGTAGAAAAAATAATGATAAAGTAGCTGAATGTCATCCATTTAATGCCTAATATAAAATTTCCTACCAGGATAAATGAGATTGCCTGGATTGCAGCCATGGCAAAAAGTACAACTATCTTAGAGTTAAGGTAACTGGCCCAGCTAAGATTTAGGAACGACTCCCGTTTAAGTATTTTTCTATCCCTGATAATTTCCTCGGCACTTACAGTTAGTCCAATAAAAAGAGCAACAATAACAGCCATAAAAAGGTATGCCGGAATGTTTTCGTTCTCACTAAATAAATATTGATTTGGATTATCAGTCGAACCACTAATGTATTTTGTGAAATACCCTAATATTACTGCAAGTAGTGGCGCTTCCAGAAAATTTATTAGTAGATACTGTTTGTTTGTTAATTTCGACAACAAATTTCTAATACTGAAAATTTTAAACTGCCTGAATCTACCAGGGATTTTAAACATATTTTTAGGCAATGGCAGCTTTTCAGTGGTTTCAGGAATCTTAATATTCTGATGAATTTTTTCAAGGAATTGATTATACCACTCTTTGGGGGTAATTTTTCGCTCCCTGGTAAATCGTCCATATTCATTTACAATTTTGGCTTCTAAAATCTGAAGTGATTGCTCAGGATTAACATTTCCACAGACCCCGCATTCACTTTCAGAGGCATTTACATGTTTGCTTGCTGTTTTAAAATAAACCACTGCATCAATAGGGTTTCCATAATAAGCAGGGTAGCCACCTTTATCCAGTATTAAAAGCCGGTCAAACAACTTGTATATATCTGATGAAGGCTGGTGAATGTTTACAATGACCAGTTTGCCTTTTAGGGTCTGTTCTTTTAAGAGGCTCATCACAATTTCCGAATCCTGCGAGGAGAGTCCTGAGGTGGGCTCATCGACAATTAAAACAGAGGGTTCGCGCATCAATTCCAACGCAATATTTAGTCGTTTTCTTTGGCCTCCACTGATAAATTTATTAAGAGGATCTCCTACTTTAAGATCCTTAATTTCAATTAGATCCAAGTCTAACAGAATTTGCTCTACAACCCGTTCTATTGCTTCTTCATTAAAATTGCTAAAACATAGTTTTGCATTGTAGTAAAGATTTTGAAAGACAGATAATTCTTCAATTAATAAATCATCCTGAGGCACAAAACCAATAACACCTTCAAGCATTTCTTTGTCTGCATATAAGTCGTAGCCATTTATGGTGATGCTTCCTGAATTTAAAGGAAGGTTGCCATTAAGTACATTCAGCAAAGTAGATTTACCAACCCCGCTGCCACCCATTATTCCAACTAAATTACCTGATTCTTCAGAAAAACTGAATTTTTGAATTCCATTTGTCGAGTTTTTAAAGCGGAATTCAATATCTCTGGCAGTGAAAACAATTTTGGCAGAACCATCATCGTGAATATATCGCCCTGCAACATCAGTATAATAAACAGGACTTATTCTTTTCCCCTTTATAACTGATCCATTTTCAAAGACATATGCGCGCTTTGGAATGATATTCTGCGAGTTTAGGTATAAGCTGTCCTCTCCACAATATTTTAGGATATAAGTATTGGTTGAGGCAATATGCAGTATGGCAATTTCTCCATTTAAATGGCTGTCAGTCTGATGAATAAAGCGATCCTCCTGATCGTGCAGCTCTTTTTCCTTAGTTAGTTCACTTTTACTGTCAATAAGGAGTACTTTCTTTTTTGTTTTTATATGTTCAATCCCATCAATAATGTAATATTTTAAATCGTAATATTCTTCTTCACTAATATTAAACGTTTCAGCCACAGTCTTCACAAAATCCAGTTCTTTCTCGGTTACCTCAAAATCTTCGTGAATGAACTCTAGCAACCTTATAAGCACTATTATTTTTTCTTTCTGCTCCAGCTGCTCGTTAATTTCATGACATATCATTAAAACTTTAACAGAATTCAAGGCAGTTCTTTTACGCTCCTTTTTACTGCCGTCAGTTGCTTTTTTATGATGAACACTTATATATTCATCAAATAAGGCAAGGTATTCCTGCACCAAAGTATTATTTAATTGAAGAGAAAGGTAGGTCTTTACTATTTCACGCGCATCGCTCGAAACATTATCCTTATTAACATTTGCAACTATGGCAAATAACCTCATTAAAGCTCGTAAAATCGATTCATTCATTTTCTGAAAATTCTATATTGGCAAAAGTGACAAAATATCAAAGCGCAATTTAATAAATTCTTGCTAAAAACATGAAATCAGTTCATAGTGCACCATAAATTTTATTGCATGATAATAGTAAGTTCAAATTACGATCCATAAATTTAGTTTTTACAAAATCGTGCATGACAAAAATTAAAAAAGGCCTTACATCTGAAATGTAAAGCCTTTTACAATTTGCTATATTTTCATGACTACGGCATGTCGATAATTTTTTGCCTAAGTGCTTCAATTTCAACTTTTATTTTGTTGAAGCTTTCCTGGGTCATTTTCGCTTTCCCATCAACATCTTTAAGTTCGGCAAAAATGGCATTAATGTCATTAAGTTCAACTAAAACTTCTGCTACATTCTGGTTGTCTTTATAGGTTTCCATTAATTTTGAAAGCCTAACCAAACTCTCTTTTTGATCTGCAATTCCTTGCATTATTTCAGCGTTATTTTCGGTGAGCAGGGCTAATTCAGTTGAAATATAAATTCCCTCAATCCAGCCACCAGCTAATACCATTACAGAAATTGCACCTTTGCCATTATCGTTTAAATATTCAAAGGTGCTTTTAAATGAACCTGTAAGAATTTCATATAATGAATCCTTGTTCTCAATATTGCGTTCAATTCTGCTTGATAAATCTTCGTTTTGCGGAGTTTGAATATCCATTCCATCACGGAGTTTTTTAGTACAAACAAAAAAGTTCATTGTCTCCTGTGATTTATTGTAAGTAGCAGAGTAGCTCAAATCAGCTCCATAAATACCTAAATTTAATGCTTTTGACGCTTCTGTAAAATACTTGTCAACATTGTCGGGCTTGTTCGATAAATCAAGAATATAACTTGCACCAGCTTTGTTTAACATATTGGTAATTTCAAGTGGTGTAGGAAGTGGATAAACCAATTTTTCGGCTTGATCGGCAACTGTAACAGCAGTATCCTGCACATTTTCATCAGTTTGGTCGGCAGAGCCATCTCCGCAACCCATTACAAAAAGTGACATAGCGGCTACAATAAAAGCTAGTTTTGCTGTCAGGTTTCTAAGTTTATTCATTGTTCTGTTTTTTTAATTGTTCATAGAGTGTACAAATATATAATTTGCGAGAGAACAAAAAAAATA
>JARGGF010000021.1 GCA_029210905.1 Bacteroidales bacterium
GTAAAGCCAATGAGTATTGCAACAACCGAGATTAGAAAATATTTAGATTTCAAAAATAACCATATAAAAATAAAAACAATGTTAGCTATTAACAGGAAAGAATAAATCAGGCCAAGGAAAGCAAAACCATAAAAATCAACAGGACTTATATAAGCTGCTAAATATGAACAACTTATTAAAGTGGCAGCTATAATATTAAGGATGAGGATCGATTTTTTGAAATATTTTTTTAATATAACAACGGCTTGCATTGGTTCTTAGTGTTTGAATAAAAAATGGTTTAACTTTACGGTTTACTTTTTTTTTGTTCCTCTATAAAATCCTGCGGTTCAATAACTAATGATTTATTGTTCAGCTTGAACTCAAGATAATGAATATTTTTACCGGACTTCAGAAATTGTTTTTCATAGAAGGTTTGAATTCCAATTACGGCTTCGGGCAGATGATTTTCATTATAAACATCTCTACTCCTAAAGGTAATAAAAAAATTGTTTTGTTCTGCCAATGCATTGCTATATTCAAATAAAAGATTGCTGTCTGTCTTTAAGTGGATGATTCCATCAGGTTTTAAAAATTTTTGGTACCTATTAAGGAATAATGAAGAGCTTAATCTTTTTTTTGGTTTTTTGGGCTGTGGATCTGAAAATGTTAGCCAAATTTCACTAATTTCATCCTTGTCGAAAATGGATTCAATCAAATCAATGCTGCTTCTGATGAAGGCAACATTATTAAGGCCTTTTTCGAGGGCCGATTTTGCACCTCTCCACATCCTGGCCCCTTTAATATCTATGCCAATAAAATTTGTTTCCGGAAATCTTTCGGCCAGTCCTACTGCATATTCTCCTTTTCCACATCCCAGCTCAAGAACTATTGGCTTTGTATTTTTGAAATACTCGCTTGACCATTTGCCTTTTAATCGATATTCGTTTTGATATACTTCATTAAATCCAGGTTGAAGAACATTTTTAAATCCTTCCATTTCCTTGAATCTTTGCAATTTATCTTTACCCACCCGAAATTTAATTTTGGTTGTTATCTTCAATTAGTAATCCTATCTTTTCTATACCTTTCAAATTATTATCACGCATGCCATGAATTATTTCAAAGGTATACTTTCCTGTTTTTGGGAATCGAACCATTTTTTTAAAATAAAATTGCGCTGTCCGGTAATCCCCGTCTTTCTTACCTTTCCATTTGCCGTTTTCTTCTGCTAAAATCACCTCTATGGTATCTTTATGCAAAAAACCATCAGGTGAAATGGTATTGATAAAAAACCAGAGATTACTATACCTGTAATCATCTGAATTTGTGACAGATAGAATAAGGTTGTAATTCTGGGTACTGTCTTTAAAATCTGGTATAAAAACAGCTGCTTTTTTATCATTCCAAACTCCATCAGGAATAATAGTTTCCGACGAATAAAAATAATTTTGGTTACACGATAAAATGAGGGATAGAAACATAGAAATAGCCATAGCCTGGCCAATTATTTTCTTGTTCATTATGTAATGCTTAGGCAATTTAACTATTCTTTTTTAACTAATTTCGTCTGATCCTGACCCCGCTTGTGAGGATGTTTTTTCTTTCGTTTTCGGTTTAAGGAATTCTTGTTCATCGCTTTAACATTTTTGTCAAGATCTTCATATCCAAGGATATCATTCAATAAAGGTTCTGTATTTTCTGTAAGTTGTTCAACAATAATTCCCTTTTTATTAGAACTAATAATCTCCTTAACACGATCAATATCAACTGCAGTAAGGTTCATACTTGAATTTTCGCTCGCTGAAAACCACATAATCCGTTTGTAAATATCAGTTTTTTGATGGTAGGCCTTTCCTTTTTTGGTTTCCAGTACTATTGAAGTATCCGGAAAGTCCTTTTGCGCATCTACATAAGAATCAAACTCATAGTTAAGGCAGCATTTTAATTTACTGCATTGTCCTGCCAGTTTTTGGGGATTCAAGGATAATTCCTGAAGTTTTGCTGAAATTGTTGTAACAGAAACAAAATTAGTTATCCAGGTTGAGCAGCAAAGTTCCCTGCCACACGAACCAATGCCGCCAATCCGACCCGCTTCTTGCCGGGCTCCAATTTGCTTCATTTCAATTCGGACTTTGAATTTTTCAGCGAATATTTTAATTAATTCCCTAAAATCTACCCGTTCATCAGCAATGTAATAGAAGATTGCTTTTGTTCCATCTCCCTGGTATTCCACGTCGCCAATTTTCATGTTGAGTTTAAGATCTTCCGCTATCTGTCGTGCTCTTAACATGGTTCTTGGTTCCTGAGCTATAGCGTTTTTCCATTTTTCCACATCTGCGGGTTTGGCTTTTCTATAAATTTTCTTGAATTCGGTGTCATAAGAAATCTTGTACTTTCGCAACTGTGCCAATACAAGCTGTCCGGTTAAAGAAACCGTTCCAATATCATGACCTGGAGAGGCTTCTACCGCAACAACATCGCCAATTTTTAGTGTTATACCGTTTACATTCCTGTAAAATTCCTTTCTGGTGTTTTTGAATCTAAGTTCAACTATATCAAGTGATTGAGAGGCTTCTGGTAAATCAAATAACCAATCGTAAACAATTAATTTGCTACAAATTCGTGTTGAACAATTTATTTTGTTGTCTTCAAGAGTGTTACAACCCCTTGTATAATCTATATTGCATGCCATTTTATTATCTTTAATATTAATTTAAGGAAGTTATCGAACTCCTTAAGCTGCTTTTATTCTCAGCAGTTTTACCAATTTAAGTGACAGATCTAAAAAAATGATCTTATCCGTCCCGTTTCTTTCAATATGCCTATATGCCAGGTTGAATTCATCAGAAATACCTGAAATATTATTTGCGTGGATAAAGGTAAAAAATTTTGACGAGAAATTCTGTTCTTCGTCATTAAGTCCGTTTAAATCAGTCAAATTACCATTCATTGAATTCATAATAAAATTCTCGCGGAATAACCTAAGGGAATAGGAAATAAAAGTTTTTTGCCTTTCACGGCTTAATTTGCAGATTTCATCTACCCATTTTGTAATTTCTACTATTTTTGCGGCATAACATAATCGCATAATTTCAACATACATCTTGAAATTGTACTTTTCAATCTCACCGGCCTGTATGCTTTCTAAAGCTTTAAAATAATTTCCATTTGAAATTTTTGCAATGTGCAAAGCTTTGCTTTTTTCAAGATTGTGTATTGCTTCAAGGGCGCCTGCCAGGTCATGATGATCTAATTTGGGGATTTTAATAAACTGGGCACGTGATCGAATGGTGTTTATTATTTGTTCCGGAAAATCAGAAATCAATAAAAATAAAGTTTTCATTGGCGGCTCTTCAATCATTTTTAAAAGTTTATTTGCTGAAGAGGGATTCATTTTTTCAGGCAACCAAATTATCATTATCTTATATTCGGCTTCAAAGGTTTTTAGGCTAAGTTTTCTGATTATCTCATTACTTTCATGTGCAAAAATCCCTGCCTGTGAATTTTCATTTCCCAGCAAATCCAGCCATACATTTAACTGGTGTTTTTCATTATTCAGTACAAAATTTCGCCATTCTGCAATAAAATTATCGCTTACCGGTTTATCAAATTTTTTAGTTCTTACTACAGGATAAACAAAATGTAAATCAGGATGTATCAGTTTTTCATATTTTTTGCATGATGGGCAGGTGCCACAAGAGTCATTTTCCGTTCTCTGTTTGCAGGAAATATATTGGGCATAGGCAATTGCCAGTTTTAGTTTACCAGTTCCTTCAGGACCATTCAGCAGCTGGGCATGACTAATCCTGTTCTTGTTAACCGTATTTATAAAACGCTCAATGACAGGTTTTTGACCAATTATTTTGTTAAATTGCATGCTTTATTGTTTTTTCTGCTTTATGCGTTTTCAAATCAAAAAGCATTTTTTTATTGATAATAATAATTCCCCTAAATTAGGCTACAAAAATATAAAATTCCGCTTAATTACTCTCAGACAATGTTAATCTGACAATTATTTGTTAATTTTACAGCTGTTTTTTAAATATTAATATTAATCTATTTTATCATGCAATTGATTGACAATTTTAACTTTACGGGCAAAAAAGTAATCGTCCGGGTTGATTTTAACGTGCCATTAAATTCCAATTTTGAAGTTACTGATGATACGCGTATCAGGGGTGCTTTGCCAACCATTACTAAAATTATTGAAAATGGTGGAGCTGCAATTTTAATGTCGCATTTGGGTAGGCCAAAAAGTGCACCCGAAGAGAAATATTCTTTGAAACACGTTATTGGCGCTCTTTCCAGGCATCTGGGAGGCAAAGAAATCAAATTTGCTGATGATTGTATTGGCGCTAAAGCACTAGAAATGAAGAAATCTCTTCAAATGGGTGAAATTTTAGTGCTTGAAAATCTTCGCTTTCATAAAGAAGAAGATAAAGATAAAGATGGAATGAAAGCTTTTGCAGAACAGTTGGCTGAAGGCACTGACGTTTATGTAAATGATGCTTTTGGTACTGCCCACAGGGCTCATGCTTCAACTGCAATAATAGCAGATTTTTACAGTGATGATAATAAAATGTTTGGATTCCTTATTAATAGCGAATTAGAGTCTATGGATAAGGTAATAAAATCTGATGAGAAGCCAAAAACTGCCATTATGGGAGGGGCAAAAGTTTCAGATAAAATTCAAATTATTTCGAGACTCTTACCTTCAATTGATAACCTGATTATTGGCGGAGGAATGACTTACACTTTTATTAAGGCACAGGGAGGACAAATTGGTAATTCTTTATGTGAAGAAGATAAGCTTGATTTGGCTCTTGACATTCTGAAAAAAGCAAAGGAGAACAATGTAAAAGTATATTTACCAAGCGATGCTATAAATGCCGATAAATTTGATGCTGAGGCCAATACAAACGTTTCTATGACCGATCAAACACCTGATGGATGGATGGGGCTGGATATTGGAGAAGAATCGATTAGTACTTTTTCAAAGGTGATTAATGAATCGAAAATTGTATTGTGGAATGGCCCAATGGGTGTGTTTGAGATGGATAAATTCTCAAAAGGAACATCCGAAATTGCTAAGGCACTTGCAAGTGCTACAACCAACGGGGCATTTACTCTAATTGGTGGTGGTGATTCTGTAGCTGCAATCAATAAAAATAAACTTGCTGATAAAGTAAGCTATGTTTCTACCGGAGGCGGCGCAATGCTCGAATACATGGAAGGTAAAGAACTACCTGGTATTAAGGCCATTAGAAAATAGTACTACGAAGCTCTCATATACTCAATTATTAAAATATTTCTGCCCAATCTTCAAGGAAAATTTTTTTCTTGAAGATTTTTAATGATAAGTAATTATATATAAGCTAAAGATTTATTATTTTGTAATGTTTAGGTTGAGAAAATAAATTGAGATGGGAAAAAAACTTTATTCAATTATTACAGGCTCGGGAAGTTATATTCCGACAAATATTGTTAAAAATGCCAGTTTTTTAACAAGTGAATTTTATGAAGTTACTGGCGAGCGAATTGAAAAAACAAACGAAGAAATCGTAGAAAAGTTCCGGCAAATCACTGATATTGATGAAAGAAGGTACGTTGATGATGAGTTTGTTACTTCTGATATTGGATTTTTTGCAGCCTTAGATGCCATTGATTCTTCAAAGGTTGACAAAGAGACTTTTGATTATATTATTGTAGCGCATAATTTTGGAGACGTCAGATTTTCAAACAAAAAGGTAGATATTGTACCCACATTGGCCTCACGGGTCAAATTTAAACTGGGTATCCAAAATCCCAATACTGTAGCATACGATTTGCCCTTTGGTTGCCCGGGTTGGCTGCAGGCACTGATTCAGGCCGATTATTATATCAAATCCGGAGATGCTAAACGCATTTTAGTGATAGGTGCTGAAACTTTATCTCGAATTGCAGATCCACATGACAGGGACAGCATGATATATTCTGATGGAGCGGGAGCCGTTATTGTTGAAGCTATAGAAAGCGAAGTACCGGTTGGGATATTATCACACAAAACCAGAACCGATGCAGCGGATCATGCCTGGCTTTTAAAAATGGACAAATCCTACAATCCGGTAATTGATAATGATCAGCTATTCCTGAAAATGAATGGGCGCAAATTATATGAATATGCCTTAACTACTGTACCTCAATTAATTAAAGACACTATTGATAAAGCAGGTTTGTTTATAAACAACATAAAGAAAGTATTGATTCATCAGGCAAATGCAAAAATGGACGATGCCATGCTTGCAAGATTGTTCAGGTTGTTTGGAGAAAAAAAGATACCTGAAAACATAATGCCCATGACAATTTCAAAATTTGGGAATAATTCTGTAGCTACACTGCCTATTTTGCTTGATCTAATGCTTAAAGGAAGGCTAAAGAATCAGCAATTAAATTCTGGAGATGATTTTGTTTTTGCTTCAGTCGGTGCCGGGATGAATGTGAATGCTTTGGTTTACAGGATGCAGTAAAAAAGCATGGAATAATCTTCCGGATTCGTAAATCTGGAAGATTATTCAAAACTTAAAGTGTTATTTGTCAATAAATTGACCACTATTCTCAGTAGCCAGTTTTTTCATAAACTCCTTGTCGCAATCTTCTCCAAGCCCAATGGTGTGGATTTTAACTGATTTGGAACTGTTCCATTCCGCAGTTTTGTTTATTATTCCATCTGTACTGGTAATTTTTCCGGCTGTAGGTTCTCCGTCGGACAGCAAAAATATGGTTTCAACTCCTTGTAAATCAAAGGTTTCTTCAAGTGCATCTGAAATATTGGTTCCTCCGCCTGATTTTAATGCTTCAAGATATGCAATGGCTATATTTTTGTTGGCGCTAGTGGCTTGAACTAAATCGTTCCTCCATTTTTTTACATCATTTTCAAAAATAACAATTGTAAAATAAGTGTCCTCGCTCAGCCCTCTTATAGAAGGCATTAGCTCCTTTTTGGCTTTACCCAGTTTAGTTAGCTGGTTATTGGTTTGTTTGCCAATTATGCTTCCAACCTTTCCGCCAATTTTGTTACCAACCATATTTCCAACTTTTGACCCGGCTGTGGAAATAATATTCCCTTGCAGATCTGTTTCTGCTTTGCCTTCCATACTACCTGAAATATCAATTACGTAGGCTATTTTTTTGCTCGTTGTGGTTTCAATGCCATAGTAGTCGGTTGATTTTTTTGTCATGTAACATGCACTAAATAAAACGGCTACCGATGCCAGAAGGAATAGTTTTTTTAAAGTATTCATAATTAAAGTTTTAGTAAGTTAAATTTAATATTTTACGGAATATTTTTGTCAAATTTAAGAATTCTTATGCTGATTTATCTAATGAGAGAATAAGAATTTTGGGAAGATATATCTTTCAACTTTCAACTTTCAACGTTAAAGCATAGATATTCAAATGTTTATAAATATAGAATGTTTTAATATGAACTCTTTTTTTTAATCTAATTTTTTGACAAGTTGATGTTTTTACTAGATAAATTAGGCATACATCCAAACTTATCATTCCAACTGAATTATTTTGGATTATAATTAGTTAGTGACTAAATAAAAATATATCACATCTTTTTCATTTGAGAAGCCATTTTTCTATAGAAATTATAAATTTGCACATGCAAAAGTCAATTCTAATACGAAATATTGAATTATCTGATAATGAAATTATTGCAAGGGTAATTCGTGAAACATTAACTGAATTTGGAGGCAACCGGCCCGGAACTGCTTATTACGACTACGATACCGATCATATGTTCGAAGCCTATCAGGCAGAAAGAGATATTTATTTTGTAGCTTTAGTTGATGGCAGACTTGTTGGAGGCTCTGGAATTAAGCAACTTGCGGGAGGAAGTGATGATTTATGCGAATTGCAGAAACTCTATTTAAACTCAAAAACAAGAGGACTTGGGATAGGGAAACAACTGGTTGAAAAATGCCTTGGATTTGCCACGGAGGCCGGATATAAAAAATGTTACCTCGAAACTTTCCCCAATATGCATGCAGCAATTAGCCTCTATAAAAAGATGGGTTTTTACATGCTCGACGCACCTGTTGGCGATACAGATCATGGCGGGTGTGATGTCTGGATGATGAAGGATTTGTATAGTAGTTCATAGTGTCTTGAGTTAGGGAATTATTTTTATCATTACTAACAAGCACATCCTACTTTTCCATATTCTGCAAATGCAAATCCAGAGCCCTGACCGAAATCTGTATTTCCCAAAGTGAAATGGCCAGCGAGACAATCATAGTGCCCAATCCCAAAGCAAAGGTAATTGCTCCTAATAAGTTCATATTCAGGTATAAAAGCAGCATGGAAGCCATGCTCAAAAACAAACTGCTTACTCCGAATATTTGCATAGAACGGATAAGGTACAATCTTTTTCGAAGGTTCTTGATTTGATCTATAAGTACAGCGTCTTTGTTTTTCTTATAATCGGCATAAAGATTTCTTACTATTTGTGCATACGACAGAAACCGATTGGTATAAGCCAGAAGGATTAAAGAAACTGCCGAAAACATTAGGGCAGGGGTGGTGATGTTTAGTTCGTTCATGGAATATTGATTAATTGGAGGATAAATGTAGTAAATCCTCCGGATTTCAAAAACCCGAAGGAATAATTGAAATTTGTATATTGGTATATTTGAAATTAGTATATCAATATTGTTTAGTTAAAAAATATTGTATCACTTGTCGAAATAGGGTTTTACTTTTTTTGTCATGTGTCCGCTCACCAGCGGATTAGTCAATGGTCATTAGTAATTGAGACAATTAAATGACCAGTGACTAACTTAGCGAAGCGATCTCTTAGCCTCGATTTTTCATCGGTGAGCTTGCGAAAAATGGCTAATAAACTTGTTAATTTAATGTATTACGCTTATCTAACCGGCATTGATTATGTAATACACCAATAAACAAATACACCACTAAACCAAAATCTTTTATCTTACGCCATTTTTATATTTTATTTCAGCCACTTATCCAGCCAGCTAAAAAATTCCCTTTGCCAAAGGATTCCGTTCTGTGGGCCCAATACCCAATGATTTTCTTCAGGAAAATATAGTAATTTGGCTGGAATTCCCCGGATAACCGCAGCGTTGAACGCACTCATACCTTGTGTGTCAGGTATCCTGAAATCCTTTCCTCCTTGGACAACCATAATAGGAGTATCCCATTTTTCAATAAATTTGTGAGGAGAGTTGGCATAACTGCGCTTGGCAATTTCGTTTTTATCCCAATAGGCACCGCCCATATCCCAATGAACAAACCACATTTCCTCGGTTTCAAGATACATTGATTCGAAATTGAAAATACCATCGTGGGCGATAAATGCTTTAAAACGCTTATTGTGGTTACCTGCAATCCAGAAAACTGAAAACCCTCCATAGCTGGCACCTACAGCACCTAATTTGTCATTATCAACGAAAGGTTCCTTTGCAAGTTCATCTATGGCTGAAAAATAATCTTTCATGTTTTGTCCGCCATAATCACCGCTGATTTGCTCGTTCCATTCCTGACCAAAGCCGGGTAATCCTCTGCGGTTTGGGGCCACAATAATGTAATCATTTGCTGCCATCATCTGAAAATTCCAGCGAACTGAAAAGAACTGACTAACAGTTGATTGTGGACCTCCCTGGCAATATAAAAGGGTTGGATATTTTTTGTTCGGGTCAAAATTTGGCGGATAAATAACCCAAACCAACATATCCTTATTATCAGTGGTTTTCACCCAACGTTCCTCAACCTTCCCCATTTTTAACTGGTCAAGGATTTCTTTATTTTCATAGGATAACTGGGTTTCTTCGCCATTTGCTTTGTTTACTGCAAATATTTCTGTGGGCATGCTCATAGATTGTTTGGCACAAACCAGATTATCCCCGATTTCGGCAACTGACTGATGGTTGTAATCACCTTTTGTAATCACCTTAATTTCAGAATTTTCTACAGTTAGTTCATAAATTTGATCACGCGCATGATAATTGGAAATAAAGTATATTTTGTTTCCATCATCAGACCAGGTTAAGCTGCTTGCATTCTGGTCAAAACCCTGGCTATAGTCTTTCTTTTCTTTGGTATCAAAATCATAAACAAACAAGCGGATTTTATCGGCCTCATAACCATCACGCTCCATACTTTCCCATGCAAGTTTTTTACCATCGGGCGAATAAACGGGCGCAACATCATAACCCATCATACCTTCCGAAATATTAGTATGTTGTTTATTTTCAATATTGTAAATATAAATGTCTGAATTTGTTGAAAATGCATAAGCTTTACCTTGTAATTTTCTTGAAGTGTAAGCTATGTTTTTACTATCAGGGCTCCAGTTAATTTGTTCCATGCCGCCAAAAGGCTTTAATGGGGAATGGTTTTTTTCACCTTCCATGATATCGATAGAATTACTGATGGTTTTTCCATCATAATCAGCAACAAAAACATGCGAATAGGTTTCCACCCACTCGTCCCAATGTCGGTACATTAAATCAGTTTCAATCATGGCATTTGCCATTGGCAAGTCAGGATATTTGTCTTGCACGGTTTCGTCAAGCTTTACTTCTTTGGTGTACAATATTTTCGACATATCTGGTGAATATTTAAAACCACTTATACCACCTTCAATATCTGATATCTGAACAGGATTGCTGCCATCAGGATTCATTTCCCAAAGCTGCATGGAACCACTTTGACTGGTCATGTATCCAATTTTAGTGCCGTCTGGTTTCCAAATAGCATTATACTCTCCTTTGGCAGTTTTTGTAAGCTGTTTTACATCGCTACCATCGGCATTCATTACAAAAAGTTCGCGGTTGCTTTTGTTTTCAGGAACACTATAATAACTCACACCATATACTATTTTGCTTCCATCCGGAGAAATCTGGATATCACCCAATCTTCCAAAAGACCATAATACTTCTGGTGTCATGATATTGCTTTCGAGCTTTGTTGTGCTTTTACCAATTATTATATCATCCTGCTTTTTATTGGTAGTTTGTTCGGGACTGGTGCAAGCTGCAATTATCCAGAAACTTAAAATTATAAAAAGGATTTTCTTCATAAGATTTAAATTTATTTGTTTTTATATTCGTTCCAGACTTTATGTTAATTATTAACAGATGGATAAAAAGTCATTAGTCATTAGAAATTGGTCATTGCTTTGCTAAATGACCAATGACCAGTTACCAATAACCAATGACCAATTTTTTAAACCTTGACATGATACCAGAGCCTCTTATATTCTGGGCTTAGCACGTTCATATTCAACACTATCCACAGTTTTAGGCAATGGTTTACCTAAAAGTTTGTAACCATCTTCGGTAATTACAAAATCTTCTTCATTTCGTAGGCCTCCAAAATTTCTGTAGGTTTCGATTTTATCATAATTAAGGAACTCCTCATGCCTTTTTTCAGCTTTCCATACATCAATCAATTCAGGAATAAAGTAGATGCCGGGCTCAATGGTCAATACATGTCCGGGCTCCAGTTCACGTCCTAATCTTAATGATTTAAGCCCAAACATGGTGCTTTTTGGCTTGCCATCATATCCTACATAAACTTCACCCAGGTTTTCCATATCATGCACGTCCATTCCCATCATATGTCCCAGCCCGCATGGAAAAAACAGGGCATGGGCGCCCTTTATCACTGCTTCTTCAGCATCACCTTTCATTAATCCCAGCTCCTTTAATCCTTCGGCAATAGTCCTTGCAGCCAATAAGTGAATGTCCATAAATCGAATACCTGGCTGAAGTGCAGCAATGGCAGCTTCGTGGCCTTTTAATGCAATATTGTAAATTTCACGCTGGCGTGGCGTAAATTTCAGATCTACAGGAATGGTGCTCGACATATCACCACAATATAGAGATTCAAGCTCAGCGCCGGCGTCTAATAAAAACATTTTCCCTTTTTCAAGCGTATTGCCATGATAATGATTATGAAGAGTTTGACCATTTATAGTCGCAATTATCGGAAAAGAAATATCGGCACCTGCGGCCAAAGCTACTTCATGAACACGGGCAGCTATCTGAGCTTCTGTAATCCCCGGCCTTACCATGTGCATAGCAGCCAGATGCATATCTACCGTAATATTTACTGCTTTCTCGATTTCTTTAATTTCTTCTGCTGATTTAATATTCCTTTGATTGACAACCGCTTTAACAAATTGGGTTGATGCGCCTTCCATAACTTTTTGTGGATGGATATCCAGCCAGTTCAACAGTTGAATCTTGGTTTCGGCCCGATAAGGTGGGAGATAATGGATTTTCCGAACTTTCTGGAGTGCTTTTGTCAGGTAAGTTTCTAAGTGAGAAAGGGGGGCAATATGCTCAATCCCAAAAGGTTGAACTCTTTCGGCAATACTGGCTTGTGATCCCATCCAAACAATATCATCAATGGTATAATCATTACCAAATATCCAGCTTTTGTTTTCATCAATATCAATTACCCCTACCAAATTAGGAAAGTTAATTCCAAAATAATAGGAAAAACTGCTATCCTGCCTGAAACGATAGGTATTATCAGTATAATTCATAGGACTTTCACCATTTCCAGGAAAAAGTAAAATACCACTTTCAAATTTAGATTTTAGTACTTCTCTGCGGTTTGTGTAAATTTCTTTAGTGAACATATTTTTATTTTTTTAAAATGACAAATAACAAATTGATTTACTTAATCCAATGTTGTATAGTTAATCACATTGCATAAATTAACAAGGTCATTAACCATTTAATGACTAATGACCAGTGACCAGTGACCAGTCAGAAGGGCAATGAAGCTATATTTGTAACTAAACATCATTGCTGCTTAATTTCATACTTTGGCGGCTCAACCCCCATCAGATATTTTACAAAAAAATCCCAGCGTTTACGCATAAAATATGGATGATAATATACTCCTCCATGGTCTTTATTTGGGATAATCACCAGTTCAAAATCTTTATTGGCTTTAACCAATTCAGCTGCAAGACGCAGGGTATTAGCCGGATTTACATTATTGTCCATATCTCCGGTTGCTAATAATAAATGTCCCTGAAGGTTTTTTGCCAGGGTTAAATTTGACTGTTCGCTATAATGTGTACCAGGCATTCCCATATATTGTTCCGGCCACCATGCTTTTGACATTCTGATATCGTGATTCCCTGATGATGAAACACCTACTTTGTAAAATTCCGGATGAATCAGTAATGCATGAGCTGCATCATAACCACCTGCAGAATGGCCATAAATTCCTACACGCGTTGTATCAAGATAGGGATTTTTTTCAGCCAGTTGCTTAAGTCCTCCAATGTGATCAATTGCTCCGATATCCCCCAGGTTTTCATACGAATAGTCATGAAAAGCCTTTGAACGCCAGGCAGTTCCAAAACCATCAATGGTCATTACTATAAAACCTAGTTCGGCAAGCGGAACATCAGCATTTTTTAATGCTCTACTGAAAGATTTTGCGGTCCTTACAGCCTGCGGACCTGAATAAGTGCCATCGATAACTGGGTATTTTTTGTTTTCATCAAAATTTGATGGGTAAAACAACAAGCCGTAAATATCTGTTTTTCCATCGCGGCCTTTCACACTGAATGGTTTTGGATATTTCCAGCCGGTTGCGATTAATTTGCTGATATCGGCTTCCTGCAAATTGGCAATCAATTTTCCGTCATCCAGGCGGCGAAGAACAGCTTTGGGTTTTAAATCGGCACGAGATAAATTGTCTACAAAATACTGCTTATCTGGTGAAACCGAAATTTCGTGTTCCGCGTTCTCTGGTGTCAAAAGTTGTAAGTTGCTGCCATCGAAATTTATTTTGTAGAGATGCTGATAATAAGGATCACGCCCTGTTTCTTTACCTCCGGCAACAAACCAAATGGTTTTTGTATCATCATCAACAGCGGCAATGTAACGTACTACGTATTCACCTTTGGTAATTTGGTTTATCAATATACCAGTGTTGGCATCATGCAAATATAAATGGGCCCAGCCATCACGTTCTGATCGCCAGATAACTTTTTCGCCATGGTCTATGTATTCCGCTTCCACCATCTGGTACTCTATCATGGTTTTGGACGAATCGTGGATGAGTTGCTTTACTTTTCCCGTTTGGATATCCACCGAATATAAATCATAGGCTTTATATCCCCGCGTAAATTTTCTGAAAAACAATTTTTGGCCATTATTGACCCATTTGGGAGCTTCCCAGCTTAAAAAATCGGCATAAGGCTGGATATCCATTTTCACCATTGAATTTTTCTCCACATTAAAGATAAAATGTTCTTTGGTGGTTGCGGTTTCTTCACCGGGCAAAGTACGTTCATACGACCATATTTTCGCTTTGTAGCCGCTATCTGGAAGTGCCTGATACAGATACAATCTACCCTCTTTTCTTCTGTCTAGTTTATAAGTTGTAAACTTTTTAGAATCAGGCGACCAATTAATCTCAATTTCGGGGTCATAAGAATCGCCAACGCTTTCATCCACTATTTTATACCAGCTTACTGGCGTAGCATATTCGTATTTTTCAATGCCATCAGAAGTCAGTTGGATCTCATTGCTATCAGCAGTTGATTTAAGATAAAGATTGTAGTTTTTAACCGAAACCTTCCATCTGCCATCTGGCGAAAGC
>JARGGF010000220.1 GCA_029210905.1 Bacteroidales bacterium
AATATGAGAGTTTAAAACACTTTGTGTTGCATTCAGACCACGAAATTGAAGACTCCGATAAAATATTGGTAATTAATTCGTCAAAAAGTACCACAAAAAAACGCATTCACCACCTTCCGGTTGAATCACTTATGGGTGAAATTGTTGTGTATGCTGTAAAGTTGGCAAATATGCACGTTTTCAGGTTTAAAAATGAAAATGAACTGTATTTAAACAATCAGTTACTCGATGCAAATAAGATTCATATACTTTCACCAGGGGCCTCCATAAAAAATACCAAAATAAAGCCAATATATTACAGTGATATTGTAAGCACCTATAATTTTGACAAAACTAAATCTAAAATAGCTCTTGAGGCTAATAACATTACCTATAAATTCAGAAATGGAGTAACCGGGCTGCATAAAATGCATTTTTTAGTTCAGTCAGGTAATCTTGTTGGAATAATTGGTGCGAGTGGATCGGGTAAATCAACGTTATTAAATGTTTTAAATGGAAATCTGGACCCCTACAAAGGTGAAGTATTAGTAAACGGTATTAACATCCATACGGATCGCGATAAAATGGAAGGAATTATCGGTTATGTTTCGCAAGACGACATGCTGATTGAAGAATTGACCGTATACCAAAACCTGTATTACAGTGCAAAACTTTGCTTTGGTAATTACAACCAGTTTCAGATTCTAAGATTGGTTTTAAGGCTGTTAAAAAGCCTGGGTTTATACGAAATAAGAAACATGAAGGTTGGTTCGCCCATGAACAAAAAAATAAGTGGCGGCCAGCGAAAACGCTTAAATATTGCCCTGGAACTTATTAGAGAACCTGCAATATTATATCTTGATGAACCTACCTCAGGACTCTCCTCCAGAGATTCTGAAAATATTTTGGATTTGCTTAAGGAACTTGCTTTAAAAGGTAAACTAGTATTTATTGTAATTCACCAACCTTCTTCAGATATTTTTAAACGTTTTGATCGTCTTTTGGTCCTGGATAAAGGTGGTTACCTGATTTATGATGGAGATCCGGTTGAATCCATTAGCTATTTCAAATCCAGAATAAGACAAGCAGATTGGAATGAAAGTGAATGTTCGTTATGTGGTACTGTAAATCCTGAACAAATCTTTAATATAGTTGAAGCCCAGGTAGTTGATGAATACGGAAGTCTTACTCAGACCAGAAAAACCCTGGCATCAGAATGGGCTGAAAAATTTATTAACTTTAAACAACGCTCGCAAAGAAAATCAATTTTAGTAAAAGAATTACCTGAAATAACCTTCAAAATACCAGGGATACTAAAGCAACTTAGAATCTATATCACACGAGATGTTTTATCTAAATTAACCAATCGACAGTATTTAATAGTTAACTTATTTGAGGCACCTGTACTTGCTTTTATCCTTGCATATATTACCAGATATTACAACATAGATCCATCAAATGAAGTTGGATATAATCTAATGGAAAACAGCAACTTACCTGTATATATATTTATGTCGGTAATTGTTGCACTCTTCCTTGGAATGACTGTTAGTGCTCAGGAAATTATAAAGGACAGAATGATCCTTCAGCGCGAATCATTTGTAAATCTAAGCCGGAGCAGTTATTTACTCTCCAAAGTATTGATTTTAATTACTTTATCTGCATATCAATCATTTGTATTTGTTCTGGTTGGCAATAGTATAATGGGCATTCAGGATATGTATTTTCAATACTGGGCAGTATTATTTAGTACATGTGTAGCAGCCAATTTACTGGGATTAAATATTTCTGATGGGTTTAAAACCACAGTAACAATATATATTGTGATACCATTTTTAATAATTCCACAAATTATATTGAGTGGTATCATTGTGAAATTTGATGATATTAATCCATCAATTTCATCGCCAAACAAAATTCCTTTTTATGGTGAAATGATGATTTCAAGGTGGGCTTATGAAGCACTTGCTGTATACCAGTTTAAAAATAACAAGTACGAGCAAAAATTTTATGGCTTTGATAAAGAAAAGAGCATAGCAGAATATAAAAAAGATTACTGGCTGAAGATTTTAGAAAACAAATTAAATTATTATCAAATAAACTCAGAGGATAGTGCCAAAAAAACAAAGATAGATGATAATTTTGAATTGCTTAGAAATGAATTATTAAAGGAAACCGTTGCAAATACAGACGTAGAACTTCAACTTCCGATAGATAGCATATACCCGAACTATATGGACAGCTCGAAAATTTCAAAATTAAACGCCTATTTTGAAAATCTGAAGGATTATTACAACAAAAGGTATAACATAGCTATAAAGCTAAAAGATGAAAAAATAACAATATTGCAGGCTGAAAAAAATGGGAAGGAAAACTTTAAAAAATTAAAAAGGGAATATTCCAATCAGCGTTTAACTTCTTTTGTACAAAATTCTGATGAAATAAATTATGTAAAGGAGTATAAGAGCCATTTATATCAAAAAGTAGACCCAATTTTTAATTTACCTGAATCAAATTTCATTAAGGCACACTTTTATGCCCCTTCAAAAAAATTGTTTGGAAAATATTATAATACAATTTGGGTTAATATCCTAGTTATCTGGACAATAAGTTTAATACTCTATATTATCCTTCACTACAGGTTGTTTGCAAAGAGTCTCGATTCTATTAAATACATTAGACAAGCCAGGCAAAAAAGCCAGGCTCAGAATACAGACTAATAGCTTATTAATCTTCTATCTCAATCATCTTAAATGGGATTTTCAGAATAGACTGATAATCTTCACCAGCTTCCAGCATATCTTCATCATCCTCTTCGTAAAACCAATTGATAACTACCCCCTTTTCTCCGTTTCGCTTAAAAACCTGCTCAAGTTTCTTAAAAACATCCAGAATGCATTTTGAAGAACTGGTGTTAAAATATTCAAGCTGAATATTAACTTTGGTTTCAGATGCTGGTGAGTTCGAATAGTTGTCTAGCCATTCTACAACAGGACGATAAAAATCAATTGAATTTTCAGGAATCGAACGTCCTTTTATTTCAATGATTCCACTGTCAACATTCATCTCTACTGTAGGGGTCTTTGGTGTTCCAGGTATTGTAATAGTTTCCATTCCAAATATAAAAATTAGCTTATAATTAATTATTAATTAATATCTTTAAACAAAAAAAATAATGTCCATTGTTCTGATTATGAAACGAATATTCGTATCGGTTTTCGGTTCTTTTTGCAATATCAACCAACCCTAGACCTCCACCACCTTTATCAGAATATTCATCATTATTCAAAATTAATTGATATAAAATTTTTAACTCGTCTGCGGTTAAATAATTAATTTGATCAAGTCTGTCTTTTAAAAATTTAACCCTTTTTTCAATAACAAAATTTCCACTGGTGAAACTATATTCACCTCCTGTTTCTTTTTTCAATACAAAAATAACAAATTTTTTATCAATATCTCCCAATTTAACGTTTTCAGGAGGATTCTCTGTATGGTGAAAAAGATTTTGCAACGATTCAACCATAACATTGTATACTTTTTTACGTAATTTGCTTTTTTCCTCTCTATTATTCAATTCATTTTCAACATGTTCAAGAACCCGTGAAATTAATTCTGCAGAAATAGCTCCTTTATGGTGGGCGATGATATCGCCATTTCCAATTTCATTATACCAGCCTTCAATATCAAATGCCATAAACTGCCAGAATTAACAATCGCCTAAAAATAATAATTGCGAGCTGTTGCACAAATATATAAAATTATTTCAATTTGGAAGTCAGGCAAAACAATCATAAAAAAAATGATAATAAGCAAGATTTAATCACTTAAATTTTGCAAATAAACCGTAAATTCCATCCCGTTAATATAAGAATTATTCCCTAGTATCTATCTTTTTTTCCACAAAATCAGCTCGTTTTCCTTCAAAAATAGGAAAATTTTGATATCTGCACTCTAATTTTCCATTGAACAGCTTAATTTTTACATCTGGTTTTAAGCCAATGTACTTTAAGGCATCAAAATTACTACTTAAAATCCAGGCTTCATAATTTTTCCATTTTTCTTTTAAACTGTCGCCAATTGAAGTATATAAGCCTTCAATCTGTTTGACTTTTAAACGTTCGCCATACGGTGGATTAAATACCAAGATCCCATTTCCTGCAGGTGGAATAAATTTATCAAATGGTTTATTTCTTAAACTAATTAATCTACTGTAGCCTGCTTCGCTTATATTTCGCTGCGCTATATCAAGCTTACTTATTGAAATATCAGAACCTATAATTTTTACTGCTTTTTTATCGGGAATGGCCTGACCAATTTTTGCATCGTTTAATATTTGAATCCATAATTTTTTATCAAAATTAGCCCAACGTATAAAGGCGAATTCTTTTCGTAAAATATTAGGCGCCTGGTTGGAAGCAATCATAGCAGCCTCAATAAGAAGTGTTCCTGAACCACACATTGGATCAATGAAATTACTTTTGCCATCCCACTTACTTAATAATATCATACCAGCAGCCAAAACTTCGTTGAGAGGTGCTTCTCCTCCACTCTTACGATATGCCCGCTGATTTAATGGCATGCCAGAGCTATCAAGTGAAACCGTAACTTTATCTTCAGATATATGAAGGTCGATAAACAAATCAGGATCTTCATTACTAATTGAAGGCCTGTTGCCTAAATCATCACGAAGTTGATCTACAATAGCATCTTTAGCTTTCTGGGCTGTAAATTTAGAATGATTAAAAAATTTCGAGTTGACTATGGGCTTGATAATAAATGAACTGTTAACATTCAGATAATCACTCCATTGAATTTGTTTAATGCCATCATAAAGTGCATGTTGATCCCTGGCTTTAAATGTTTTAATGGGTACCAGAATTTTTAGTGCTGTCCTTAAATGCAGATTTGCTTTGTACACGGTACTTAAGGAACCTGAGAATTCAACAGCCCTGTTTAATGGTTTAATATCAGACACTCCCATTGCCTGCAATTCTTCAACTAAAACATTTTCAAGACCAAATAAAGTTTTGGCCAGTATTTTTAATTCCTGATTATTTTTCAACATTGCTATATAGATAATTGTCAATAAATTGAATTGCTAATTTAAATCTTTCCTGATTAAATCCCGTAATTATTTTATATTCGCAGCCTAATTTGATTATTTCTTCTTGATACCTGTTAAATAGGTATGCCCTTCTTTCATCACTCCCATTTTCGCGCAGGGGGTCAAAAACCCAGGGTAAATCGTAATAACAAAGTAAGTATAATTGGGGTTTATGCTTTATAATTCCATATTCGAGCCAATCCGGAAATTGACCATAAACTTCTAAAAACCATATTTTTGTAACTATCAAACCAGTATCAAAAAAAACCAAACCTTCACTTTTATTGCTTATTTTTTCCAAATCATCAATTTGTTTATTTGCAATATGAAGCAAATCATTGTAGGTATAAGGTCTTTTTAAATTGCTTATATATCCACGGGAAGATTCTGCTATTCCGGAGCATTGATAATGATTGGATAGAAAGTTAGTTAAATCAGACTTTCCTGTAGATTCGGGACCGGTTATTACAATTTTTTTCATTAAACAAGACTTATTTTGGCATCTTTATTCCATTCCCTATAACCAATAACTGCCATTAAAGTATAAACTAGATACAGAAAAACGGTAAAATAAAGTTCCTTATAAATATATATTCCTGATGAAAGAGCATCAACCACTATCCAAACAAACCAGTGTTCAATATATTTTTTAGCCAGCATCCAGGTTGCAATAATGCTCAAGGAAGTAGTTATTGCATCAAGATACGGAATATTAGAATCGGTGCAGCGTAAAAGAATTTGAGATAATAAAATGAAAAGAATTACAGCAGCAACGATTAGATAAAATATTAAATAATTTTGATGAAAGATGGAATTAATTTTTGCTGACCTGGATGTTCTTTTATTTGCACTTGACCATGAATACCACCCATATATACTTATTAGTACATAATATACCTGCAAGCCCATGTCAGCATATATTTTTGCTATGAAAAATATATAAATATACATTGCTGAGCTAATTATTCCGAGCGGCCAAAGCCATATGTTTTGTTTGATTGAAAAAATCAGGTAGACTATGGAAAGTAATGTCCCAACAGCTTCAATATAATTGTCTGTAAACCAATTAAATACAATATCCATCAACGAATTGCCCTAAGAAATGAAGGGCAAATATAGAAAAAGAATTTTAGTTGCCGATAAGTAAATTTTGATATTGCTCAGCATCACTTATCAGCTCTACTGCTTTATTAAAGGTATCATCAGTCATATTAAGAATTTCGTAATAGGCAGTCACCCCCCATATATCTCTGGCTATCAATGACTTCAGATGGTTTCGAACGATTTCGTTTTCAAGGTTAAACCCTTTTAGGCTCGTTGGAATTTCAAAGGAATTATTAATATTAACAGCAAGCAGCTCTTCTTCACTAAGTTTGTTCTGGATATTTTCAAGAATTGCAAATTTTAAAAGTTCCTGCAGCAATGAATTATCAACATGAAACTCTTCTTTAAACATTGAGAATTCACGATATTCAGAACTTAATTTATCCCTGTTTTTATCAACATAATCAAGTACAAATTTATAAAGTTTACCATCCTTGATTATTTTCTTATAAAACTCAGGAAATAAAGTAGTATCAACAGGGACAAAAACATCGGGCATAATGCCGCCGCCGCCATAAACAGTTCTGCCTGAAATTAAAGTTAAATATTTTAAAGAATCAGCAAAATCAATACTATCAACTGTAAACATCTCCCCATGTTTAATTCTTTTAGTAATCTCAGAGGAATAATCTGCAAAACCTTCATTGTAAGGCTTTTGAATTAATCTACCTGCAGGTGTGTAATACCTGGCAATGGTAAGACGGATTAATGATCCATCGGTCAGATTAAATGGACGCTGCACCAGGCCTTTTCCATAAGATCTGCGGCCAACAATTAGTCCTTTATCCCAATCCTGTATTGCTCCGCTAACAATTTCGCTGGCAGAAGCAGTACCTTCATCAATTAGTACAATCAGCCTGCCTTTTTTAAACATTCCTTTTGAAGTGGAAAAGTATTCCGATTTGGGACTACTAATACC
>JARGGF010000221.1 GCA_029210905.1 Bacteroidales bacterium
CATCTTGTTTTAAATATAAGTGTAGTTTTCTTAATACACTTAAAGGATCAATAAGGTGCTCAAGTACATCTCCACAAATTATAACATCAAAATAATTTTCTTGGAAATTAAGCTGAACGTCCTCAATATCACAAATTAATAATTTATCAATTTCTGCACTATTTTGATTAGAATTGGGCAAATCTGTTACATCAATTCCTACAACCTCTTTTGCAAGGCCAAGTCTTTTAATTTCTATAAGTGTATCACCCCCACCTGATCCAATTTCCAGGATTTTATTATTCTCTTTATTTGGAATTAATCCTATTAAATCTGTTCTAGGATTATTGAAATATTTTGAGTCTTTATCTTCGTACATAACTAATTAATTAAATAATGAATATTTTTTGTTTCTAATCTCCAAAATAATATAGAGCCCAATAGTTATTAGCAGTTCTGTAATTATTATCGATATGCAAGTTCCAATAGCTCCAAAACGAAATGAGAAGAAGGTGTTTATAGCTATACTTAATATTGAGCCCAAAGTTAAAATAGAACTATAATCTCTTTTTAGGTTATACGCTAATAAAGTTTGATATGCAGGAATATTTAAACATACAATTATTGGAACAAATGCAATTAGTTTTATTAATTTCGAAATCTCTGGATTGTTTTCTTTTGCTAAATATAGAACCAAATTGTCAGAAAATAAAACTAATAAAAATGAGAAAATAATTATCATAAATAAAAAAGGAAAAAACACCCTTTTATAAAAGTTGATTAACGATTGGTGACTAATCTGAGCAAGTTTACATATGTGTGGATAAGTTACTTGTGAAAATACACTTAATATTTTTCTAATAATTAACATAGATTTTTCAGCAACGCTAAAATATCCTAGTATAACAGCATTAGAAAAAAAACCAAGTATGATAATATTGGAATTCAAATAGATATTTATTGAAAAGCTTGATAATAAAATGTGCCAACCTTCTCTTAGCTCATTACGAATTTGCTGAATAGTAGGTAAGGACAGCCTAATATTGAATTTCCTTTTTAGAAAAAACAAACTAATTATGCTGGATCCTATGTTTCCTAATCCCTGGAACAAATTTACATAAATATAATCAGAAGGTTTATTAATAATAAGTAATATTAAACCAGTGAATATAAGTTTAGCGATCACATTTAAATAGGTGATGAACTTCATTTGTTCGACCCCTTGGAAAAACCATACAGGAAATAGGATTTGGCCTATAACCATTACAAAGCTATAGTAGTAAAGTATACTTTCGCCTTTTAGTAGAGGGAAGCACAATAAAATAAAAGTAAGAACTGTAAAACTAAATACTCCAAGAAGTATTTTCGTGAAAAATACAGCATTGAAGATTTCTTCAACCTTTTTAGTATCATTAATATGAATGGATATATCGCGTGTAGCTGAAAGGTTGAATCCATAATCAGTAAAAACTATAAAGTAAGTTACAATAGCTTGGGCATAGATTACGAGACCAAACTTTTCAATGCCTAAAACAATAATTAAATAAGGCAAAACTAATATTGACAAAATAATTCCTGTAAGCTGAAGTGCTGATAATGATATAAAATTCGATATTAATTTTTTACTTACTGGTTTACTTACGAGACTTTTTATTTTGTTTATCATGTATTAGATGGATGTTCTTTTTTCTTATTTTTCATTAAGAAGATTGTGTAAAATAACAATCAGAATATTTTCCTACCTGAAATTTTCAAATTTTACGTTAAGCTTTTGAATTAATCTTATTCTACAAAAAGTAATCATTAATTCTAAGACAGGCCTTCCCATCCCCATAAGAATTATGTGCCTTAGACATTCTTTCATATTCCTTTTTATTTGAGAGTAACAGATTTATTTTAAAAACGATTTTATCTTTATCTGTTCCCGCCAATTTTAATATCTGCATCATAATATCTTAATTAAAAACCATAATAGAAGTTGCTTCCCGAATCTCATCCACCATAATTAATGGTATAATAGAATTTGATATTTAAGAATCAAAGAATATTTATGTGTCAATTCAATATTTTTCTACAATTCAAGCAAAACATCCACAATCCTTTCCGAAGTTTTTCCATCCCACCATTCAGGTATTGTCCCTTTTTTCCATTGCCCTGCAAATAATTTATCCATAGCAGGTTTTATTGCTTTTGGATCAGTGCCAATCAATTCATTGGTTCCTAAAGTAATTGTTTCCGGCCGTTCTGTATTATCCCTTAAGGTCATGCAGGGAATTCCCATTACTGTAGTTTCTTCAGTTATACCTCCGGAATCGGTAATTACTGCATATGAGTTTTCGACTAAATAATTAAATTCCAGATATCCCAGGGGATCTATCATTAAAAGACGTGGATGTTCCACACCTATTTTTTTCAGTATTTTGGCAGTTCGGGGATGTACGGGGAAAACTAATAGTAAATTCTGTGAATGAGCAATTATTTCATCAAGCAGTTCTTTTAGTTTTGACTCTTCATCTACATTGGCTGGCCGGTGAAGGGTCATTACCACATATTTCCCTTTTTGCAGACCATGTTTATCCCAAAAAGATGGTTTTTGGAAACGTGGTCTGTGTTTGATTAAGGTATCTATCATGGTGTTACCAACCAAAAAGATCCTGCTTTCCTCAACGCCGCTTTTTCTTAAATTATTATTGGCAATTTCGGTAGTTGTGAAAAAATAATTAGTAATGCTATCGGTTACCATACGGTTAATTTCTTCGGGCATGGACCAATCACCAGACCGAATGCCACCCTCAACATGGGCAACTGGAATTTTTAATTTCTGAGCAGCAATTGAACAAGCCATAGTAGATGTTACATCCCCAACAACCATACAAAGATCAGTTCTTTCTTCAAGTAGTAATTTTTCATATCCAATCATGATAGTAGCGGTCTGTTCGGCCTGAGTTCCACTGCCTGCATTCAGGTTAACATGAGGCTCAGGAATTCCTAATTGCTTAAAAAAGTTGTCACTCATGTTTTTATCATAATGTTGTCCGGTGTGAACAAGCCTGAAATCTATATTTTTGCCTTCTTTTTTTGCTTTTATAATAGCATCAATAATAGGGGCTATTTTCATAAAATTTGGCCTTGCACCAGCAATAAGATCAACTTTCATTATGTCCGTTTTGTTTATAAAATAATTAAAACTGCTTTTTAATCTAATTTTTTTTATCAAATTAGAATTATCATCCTTGTCAATAAAAGTATATTAATTTTAAGAACCAATTATAGAAAATCAATACTAATCTATTCCTAATTCCATCATTATATCAAGAATTACTAGATGGAAAACCTTCTGTAATTAATATTTTTGAATCAGAAATTTTATTTTCTTTTTTATAATCTTCCATCTACTATTTCTTTTGGTAAAAATGATTTTACATCAAATATTATCGATTTTTCAGCTTTAATTGTCTTTAAATCAATTTCCAGAAATTGGTTATGAGCAACAGCCGCTATAATTGCATCATATTTTTTATTAGGTGCTTTAATATCTTTAGTTAAAGAAATATTGTACTCTTCTTTTACTTCTTCTGCATTTGCCCAGGGATCATAAACATCAATATTTAATTTATAGGCTTTTAATTCATTAATAATATCAATAACTCTTGAATTCCTGATATCAGGACAGTTTTCTTTAAAAGTAATGCCTAAGATTAAAATATTTGAGTTTTTTACAGTAATGTCATTGTTAATCATCAACTTAATCGTTTCCTTAGCCACGTATGCTCCCATGGAATCATTCATCCTTCTGCCTGCAAGTATAATTTCAGGATGATAACCAACTTCCTGTGCTTTCTGGGCCAGGTAGAAGGGATCAACCCCAATACAATGTCCTCCTACTAAACCCGGTTTAAAGGGAAGAAAATTCCATTTGGTAGCTGCAGCTTCTAAAACTTCATTGGTATCAATATCAAGTAATTTAAATATTTTTGATAGCTCATTTACAAATGCGATGTTAATATCTCGTTGAGAATTCTCAATTACCTTTGATGCTTCTGCAACTTTAATTGAGGAAGCTAAAAAGGTGCCTGCCTCAATTACTTCCTTATAAACATCGTCTATAAATTTTCCAATTTCAAGTGTTGAACCGGAGGTTACTTTCCTAATTTTTGTTACAGTATGTTTTTTATCTCCAGGGTTTATTCTTTCAGGGGAATATCCTACATAAAAATCTTTGTTTAGTTTTTTTCCGGATTTATTTTCCAATACCGGTATACATTCCTCCTCAGTAGCACCAGGGTAAACCGTAGATTCATAAACTATAATATCACCAGCTTTTAAAACGGAACCTACTGTTTCAGAGGCTTTTATCAATGGGGTGAGAACAGGTCGGTTATATTTGTCAGTTGGGGTAGGTACGGTGATAATATAAAAATTACAATGGGAAATATCTTCAATCCTGTTTGTTATAAATATTCCTTTTTTTTCTTTATTATCGATATTTTGAAATAAAACACTTTGCAGATTTTCATTTTCAACTTCAAGTGTTTTGTCAACCCCGTTTTTTAATTCGTTTACTCTGGCAGTATTAATATCAAATCCAACAACCGGGAATTTTTTTGCAAATTCAACTGCAAGTGGCAGTCCTACATAACCTAATCCAATTACTGCTATTTTGGTTTGTTTTAAAAGCATTGATTAAATATTTAGTTAAAAAATTCTATTGACAATTTAATTCTATTTTAGTTAAGAAATCAGATTTAGCTCCCAATCTCCCATTACTCCAACCAAATAACCAAAGCAAATCATTCTTACTTTCGATAAATTCTGTTGCATGCTATTTTTTAAAAAGACAAATACCTCTTTCCGGTTATTGAAAAGATGATTTTATGTCCGGATACTTAATTTAACGCCCGCAAATGTACCATTTTTTTTTGGGACGGTGCAAATTTTCTCTAAAAAGTGAGAGAATACAGCTTTAATAGTCCTGTAATTGTTTGTATTGTAGCAGATGCTGTTCTATTCTGGTTAAAAAAATAATAGGTTTAAGATTAAGCTTAAAACGTTTATTTTCATTTTATTATGTTCCAATAACCGGTTTTTTTACTTCCAATACGCTCAATAATATTTAACTTTTGTAACTTATTTAAATCCCGTTTTATAGTTTCAACACTTACTTTACACTGTATTGCTAAAATTTCAGTAGTAATGTGTTTATCAGTTTTTATAATAGAAACTATTTGTTTTTATCTTTCATTTAAAGTGTCATTTAAAGTGTCATTTAAAGTGTCATTATTGTCATCTAATATATTAAGCGGCACAGTTGTAATAAAAATATCATCTTCTTTTGCTTTTTTGATTAAAAAAACACTGTCAGTCCCTTAGCCAGCGGATTTTTTCCGGGTGTATAACATTGGTTTTCAAGGTGCTGCAAAAGTTATTTTGCAATATAACCCCCTGTTTTTGGATTTCCTATAAACTCAATTTTATTTTGTTTTTTTAAGAATGCCGTCCAGCGTTCAATATTTTTAACAGAAGTTTTTAACTCGCTGGCAAAGAAAGGAGTCCTTTTTTTAGGATTACTTTTTATGAGCTGAAATAATAAGTTTACTCCCTCATTTACTCCCTCATTTACTCCCTCATTTACTCCCTCATTTACTCTGTTTTTTAATATAGTCAGCTTTTTCAAAGGTATTTCTGTAATAAATACATCACCTTCTTTAAAAGTAATATTATCGCTGCCTGAATATGCTTTTGAATATTTATAAACATTTTTTACACCTGTTCCAAGTTCTTCAGAGCGTCCCATTTGTGTGAAAATTTGCGCAAGATGTGGATTTTTTGGGTACGGTTCAAAATTACCAGGTTTTAGATTTCCCCAGGAGTGAGGTTTATTGGCGTTTTTACTTTCTACTTTATTTTTGTATATAATAAATGTTGTAGGATATGCATTGGTGTATTCACGATGTATTAGAATATTTGCTACAATTTCTCTGAATATTTTTTCTCTTAATGAAATACGTTGATCCCCTTGCAAATAAAATTTATCTGGTAAATGTTTTGCAACAAAATTCATCAAAACATCATAGGCTTCAATTAAATTACACCTAATATTTTCCCTGTCATCATATCTGTCTAAGTTTTCAACTTTTAACAAGGCATCAATTTTATAATGAGGGATGGCACTTTGTATAATTTCATCTTTACCAAACAGTAAAAGTGCTGACATTGTAAAGCCTTCCTGACCGGATGAAATATCTTTCCGGTACAATCCGGCAGTTTTAAAAAATTCCATATCGGTAAGTTCATTCCAGGGATGATTAGGACGATAAATTCTAATTATTTTTCTTGTTCGTTCTACAGCACCATCAGCAAAATCTGTTTCATAGAGAAATGGATATATTTTATTCTCGGAATATTCAGTTGACTTTCTGTTATAAATCTGTTTTATCCGGGCATCAGTATTAAGGATAAAATCCCCATCAGCACTTCTATCATATATTTTCCCTGAAGTACTATGCACTTGTGAAGATATTGGAACAAATAGTTAGATGAGTTTTTTATTGGCTATTTCAATAACTTGAGGTTCTAACAGAAATGATGGAAACAATTTTTGCGCGTTATTACTCTGGTTTGCTATTTGTTTACAAAATACTTCTGTTTTGTCATCATCAATACCTATAATGTTTTTATCATCGTCAACCCCTAATAATATCTCACCCCCAGTATGATTAAGGAATGCGCAAACTGTTTCAAATAAGCTTTGTGGCAATTGTTTACCAGCCTTTTTAAATTCAATTGAAATACCTTCGCCCTGCTCAATAATATGTTTGATTTTTTCTTTGCTCACGATATTTTGATGAATAGAGTCTTATTTTATTCTGATTCTACTGTAGTTTATACCAACCGCAAATTGATTTTTTCATTTACCCCAACCATAAAAGGAGTAAAGAAAATAAATTTGCTCCCTTTTGGGTTGGGGTAAACAAATTGATTTCAGGACATATCCATTACTTGGGTGTAAACTACCTGTTATTCATATAATTTTTTTTAAACTTCTTTTATTCTTAGTTTGAATTAAAAATTTTCACCTCCCAATCCCCTAATACACAAACCCAATCCCTTCCAACTTTTCTTTAT
>JARGGF010000222.1 GCA_029210905.1 Bacteroidales bacterium
CCTGAAGGTGCCGAAATTCATGAGCAAGGCTTAGGATGGAATAATCCAAAGGGTAAAGGAAATGCTGAAGATACTGTTACAAGTGGGCTGGAAGGAGCCTGGACCAAGAATCCAACTAAGTGGGATAATGGGTATTTTTATTTGCTATTGAATTACGAATGGGAACTAAAAAAGAGTCCGGCCGGGGCATGGCAGTGGGAACCCATAAACATAAAAGAAGAGGACAAGCCCATTGATGCTCATATCCCTGGCAAAAACCAGAACCCAATAATGACCGACGCTGATATGGCAATGAAAATGGATCCTGAATACCGGAAAATTTCAGAACGTTTTTATAAAGATCCGGATTATTTTACTATAGTATTTTCAAGGGCCTGGTTTAAGTTAACGCATCGTGATTTAGGCCCCAGAAGTAGGTATCTTGGCGCTGATGCTCCAAAAGATGATTTGATCTGGCAAGATCCAGTACCAGAAGTTAATTATACCTTGTCTGAGGCTGAAATTGAAGAATTAAAAGAAAAACTATTGAATTGTGGATTATCAGAAATAGAATTAATTAATACAGCTTGGGATAGTGCAAGAACTTTCAGGTGCTCAGACTATAGGGGAGGTGCAAATGGTGCAAGAATTCGACTTGCTCCTCAAAAAAACTGGGCCGGCAATGAACCTGAAAGATTGCAAAAAGTATTGTCAAAGCTTTCAGAAGTGCAATCTGGGTTAAACAAAAAAGTAAGCATGGCAGACCTTATAGTTTTAGGTGGCAGTGCTGCTATTGAAAAGGCAGCTAAGCTTGCAGGGGTGAATATTAAAGTACCTTTTAGCCCCGGCAGAGGCGATGCAACTGAAGATATGACAGATGCGGAATCGTTTGATGTACTGGAACCAATACATGATGGCTATAGAAATTGGCTTAAAAAGGATTATGTTGTAAAACCCGAAGAACTATTTTTGGACAGAACACAACTTATGGGCTTAACTGCCCCTGAAATGACTGTTTTAATCGGGGGTATGCGTGTGCTGGGTGCAAATTACGGAGGGTCCAAACACGGCGTATTTACTGACCAGGAAGGTGTACTGAGCAATGATTTCTTTATTTACCTAACTGATATGGGATATTCATGGAATCCTGTTTCCGAAAATTTGTACAACATTGTTGACAAAAAAACAGGTAAAACCAGATGGACTGCCACCCGTGTTGACCTTGTTTTTGGTTCAAACTCAATACTGCGTGCCTATGCTGAATTTTATGCACAAGACGACAACAAAGAAAAATTTGTGAAAGATTTTGCTAAAGCCTGGGTAAAAGTAATGAATGCTGACCGTTACGATTTGGAATAGAAATAGATACAAGTTTATCAACCAATTTTAAAAAGCGATTTTGCGGTGGCTGAAATAGCATGTTTTAAGATTCATATAATGGATATGTAAGATTTGGGAGCTTCTAACAGCAAAGTAATATGTAGCATGGCCATACGCAAAATCGCTAAAAGTTTTGATAGGTTAGAAATAAATATTAACCCACTAATCGATCAAATACCCACCTGAAAATGACATAAAAATAAAATCAAGGTGATATTTCCTTATCAATCAGAATTGTTCGATTAAGTGATATCCAGTCTTTTCTCTTTTAAATAAACCTCCTTCCTTTTTGTGTTTTATTAACTTTAAATATCTTTGGGCGAGCAAAAAGTAAAACCTAAATTTATTTTAAACTTTTTATATGGAAAATACAAAAGAAATGGAACAGAGTGGCTTTCCCCGAAGTTTTTGGACGGCTAACTTAACTGAGTTATTTGAAAGAGGGGCCTATTATGCCATGGCTAGTTTTGTTGTGCTGTATCTGGGGCAACTGGGGCTTGGCGATTACTGGCCTAGTAATTTGAACGGAATATTATGGTCGCTGGTTTATTTCCTTCCCATTCTTTCTGGAACCATTGCTGATCAAATTGGGTTTAGAAAATCACTTTTAATAGCTTTTGTATTTCTTGCTGCCGGATACTTTACCATGGGTTATCCGGTGTGGTTTGGCGGATATGCACTTAATCAGACCGTTGAAAGCAGTATGTCGGCAGGATCTGGTGTTCTTGTCCCGGTAATTCTTGCCATTGTTATTATTGGCATTGGTGGCTCAATTATAAAACCCTGTATTTCGGGAACTGTTCAGAAAACATCAGGAGCAAGGGCTACGCTTGGTTTTGGCATTTTTTATATGGTCATTAACATTGGGTCACTTGTTGGGAGAGGGGTCAGTTTTGTAATGCGAAAACAATTTGATCTAAGCTATATATTTGCAGTTTCAGTTTTTTTCTCAATCATTGCCTTTTTTGCCGTTTTATTTTTTTACACCGACCCGGATAAAGAATATGGTGCAGTTACTGCGGATAAAAAACCAAAAAAATCTGTATTCAGGATACTGGCAGATATGGTACTTGTGCTTAAAAACCTTCGTTTTGCGATGTTTCTGATTGTATCAAGTGGTTTTTTCTTCATTTACTCACAGGTTTATAATGTATTGCCCCTTTATTTAAAAAAAGTGGTAGAGCTTGACCCTGCAGTTGACCTGATAACCATGGCAAATCCCTTCGTTATTGTATTTTTTCAGCTTTTAATCACTAAAAAGTTCGGTAAAATGAAACCGATCAATTCTATAGTGGTTGGTATCATTATTATTGGCGTTTCAATGGTGATTAACCTGATACCAATATTTATGAGTGGTGGAGTAAGATCGCTTACCTTTGGCGAATTTATCCCGCTGGGTTCACTTTTTATTATTCTCACAGTTGCGTTGATTGCCTTTGGTGAATTATTTACCTCAGCCAGAACCTATGAATATATTGGTGCAATTGCTCCAAAAGGGCAGGAGGGATTATTCCTGGGATACGCAAACCTTCCAATGGCTATTGGTGCGCTAATTGGTGGACCTGCCGGAGCATTTATTTTTAATGAAATTATGTGTAAAAATGCGGTTAAACTTGAATCGGGTTTGTTAGAGCTAAGTCCGCTTTGGAATTCAATGGGATGGCTTATTCTAATGGCAATTGGGTTTGCTTCGGCTCTTTCAATGCGGATGTATAACAGGTGGTTGCAAAGAAATCCTGTTTAAGGACTTTAGATATTTCTCGTAAAAAAATCATAGTGCTTAAGCATTTAAAATTATGTAAGGTGAAATAATTATGAAACACACAGGAGGATGTCTTTGTGGTGAAATTGCTTTTGAGATTGATGGGAATTTTGAGAGTTTCTATCTTTGTCATTGTGAGCGTTGCAGAAAAGATACAGGCTCTGCCTTTGCTGCAAATCTGTTTTCTTCCTCAGCTAGTTTAAGATGGCTGAAGGGTGAAAATAAAGTGAAAACCTATCAATTAAAATCAACCAGACACATAAAGAGCTTTTGCACTAACTGCGGTTCAGCTCTACCAAATATTCAGATGGATGGAAAACTGCTGGTGGTTCCTGCAGGCTGTCTGAATAGTGAGGTATCTATTGCACCACAGGGGCATATATATTTTGCCAGCAAAGCTAACTGGGACAAAGACTTAGAGAAGGTATTAAGGTTCGACCAACTTCCTTCAGCAAGCACGGATTTTTAACTCCCTGCTGGCGATAATTTTATCTTTATTTTGTTTGACAAAGTTAGTAGTAATAGCTTTGCGAATTTCTGTAAATAAAAAAAGATGGTTACCAGCCATCTTTTTTCATTTTTTTATGATTTTAACTATTTGAATTGTAATTATTTATATGACTTTTATCAATAACAAATTTCTTTTAATTCATTCATCAAAGCCTTCTGCTTAGTTTTACTTAGTTCGAATGAATTTAGGATTTCGGGCTTTTCCAGAATTTCGGAACATAATACAAAACCCTGATCCAGCAGTTGTTGCTTCTCCTTTTTTAAGAGTTGTTTTAGCACAGTGAGTGGGAATAATTTTTCCTTTTCTATAATATCTTTCAAACCTTTGCCATACGGGAAATCCCAACCCAATAGATGCAATCCGCTGCATTTGCTATATTCAATACAGTCAGGTGAAAAACGGGTATTGGTAACCACCCAGCCTTCAAATTTAAGTTTGTTGTATTGTGGATCAAGTTTTCTTTTTTTCACAATATCGTCAATTCGGGCGCGCACATACAGTGGAATTTGAATATTTATGTGCTTTTCAGTTCCCATGCGATATTTGCATTCAACCAGATGCTGTGTATCTTTATTAGTCGCTATTACATCCATTTCATGGGTAATGCATAATCCTTCAAGCACCTGGCCAACTTCAACAGAATAGCCTTGCTTCTCAAAAATTTTACCTATAAAGGTTTCAAAAGGATAACCGCTTGGGCCAATTTCATTAATTGCCTGTTTGAGCCTGTAATAGATGGCTGCATATGTTTTTTTCCGGCTTAGTAATTGAAATGCCCTGGAGTATATTTTTTTGGTTGATATACCAGGGACTATCCAGCTTTCAATATCTTCAACTATCTCATCTGCAATTTCTTCTTCAGCACCAGCATTTAAAAGTGACCGTTTCAGTTTTGAGTTATCAAAAGCTTCCTTCTCTCCGGAAGCCTTTATTATCAGCAAGGTATTGTTTTCTTTATTCGTTTCGGTTTCTTTATCCATATAAAATAATTTAGATGAATTGGATTTATTCTTTTAAAGGATGATTAAAGCTGGGTTGACAGATGCCTCCGTGCAATATCAACCACAAATATACACAGCACTGTGGGTATTTCCAGAATAATTTAAATCATTTTATAATTTTTCCCCGGATTGTTTGCTATCACTGCCATTTCAGTATTAAAATTCACCTACCGACAATTTGGTTTATTAGTGTATTGATATTACATTGTGGGCATAAAAAAGCCTGACTTAAGTTGTAGTTCAGGTGTTATTTAGATCAATTTTCACAAGTAGTAGAATAGTATAAAATGCTAAATAATAGTTAATTACACTTAGGATTATACTTATTCAAATCTTAATAAAATAACTAATTAAAAGGTAAGAATGCCATTTAAAAATATTTTTTTGGAATCAAAAATAATCCTTACTGAGGGTGCCCTGGTAGAGCGACTGAAGGCAGAATTCGGAGCAAAGATGGATAATTTCATTAACCATGCAGGACTCATCTATACCAAGCCTGAAATACTTGAAATGCTATACAGGCAATATATTAATATCGCAAAGAAACATCAGTTGCCAGTAATGATTATGACCCCTACGCGGAGGGTAAATTTTGAGTCACTAAGAGAATCATCATTTCGTGATAAAAATATCATTGCAGACACCTGTCTGTTTTTAAACAGCATAAAAGAAAGTTATAAGGAATTTTCGCAAAATATTCTCATAGGCGGTCTTATGGGGTGTAAAGGCGATGCCTACAGTGGCAAAAAAGTATTAAGTACTGAAGATTCATACATTTTTCATAAACAACAGGCCATTCAGTTTCAAAATAATAATACAGACTATTTGTTTGCGGGCATTATGCCTGAAATTAATGAAACCATTGGAATGGCTAAAGCAATGGCTGAAACGAAAATTCCTTTCATCATCAGTTTTATGATAAGGAAGAATGGTTGTTTAATGGATGGTACTCCTTTAAGCAAGGCCATCCAACTAATTGATGAACAGGTATATCCAAATCCTGTTTGTTATATGGCCAATTGCATCCATCCGACAAATCTGCTGGAAGCCTTGAGCAATCCTAAAAACAAAGAGTCTGCCCAACTTAAAAGGTTTTGTGGAATTCAGGCAAATGCATCAATTTTAAGCCCTGAAGAATTAAACAATTGTGAAATTCTACATCAAAATGATTTTAAAGTTATGGTTGACGAAATGTATCACTTAAAACAGCAATTTGGGTTAAAAATATTCGGCGGTTGCTGTGGAACTAATGATGAATTTTTGGAGATTTTGACAAAAACAATGCTTGTACGTGGCAATTAAACTGGCATGTATGATATGGTGTTATTAGGGTTGCTTAAAATGACTAAAGCATTGTTTTTTCAATAAATGAGCAAAATCATTCTTTAAATCCAACTTTTCTTGTAATTTTCCATTCAAAATCAATAGCAAATAGCAATATTCAAATAACAAATAACAAATAACAAAATTCAAAATCATAATAACTAATTTTCAAATTCTAATTCGGCGTCGTTTAGTTAAGAAAAAATAATTGATGTTCTTTTTAATTAATAATTTTAAACACACCCCCCGTCTGGCTGCGCCAGCCTCCCCCCTCTCTTTGAAAAAGAGAGGGGGGAAAGGGTTTCGCTTTGCGAAACCAAGGGGGTGAGTGCAATCGGATAAATTACAATTATATTGCAAAATATCCTTAGCTAAACGGCATTTATTTCTAATTTCGAATAACAAATTTCTAATTTCTAAAGTATATGACAGAAGATGTAAAAAAATTATGGGGCGAAGAATTAGCCTGGATTAAAGATGTGGAACTTCGGGAAAAAACCGCTAAAACCTGGGAACTTGCATTACAACGGAGTGTTCTCACTGCTGAGGATTTAAACACCATTCCTTTTACTTTATTGGTGCCTGATTTAAAAGTGACTTTTATGGCACATAAACGTGCTGTAGTGCATATTGCCAAAGATTGTGGAGAGCAAATGAATAAGTTTTTCACCACAGATTTGCCTGTCAATATGGATGTTCTGATAGCAGGGGCAATACTGGCCGATGTGGGCAAACTACTTGAATATGAGTTGGATGCTAGCGGTGTTGCAGTGCAGGGTTCCTATGGAAAATATTTGCGACATCCATTTTCGGGCGTTTCTTTGGCAGAACAATGTGGTGTTTCAGCAGATGTCTGTCACATAATTTCAGCCCATGCCCACGAAGGCGATTTGGTGAAACGTTCCACTGAAGCTTATGTGGTGCATCATGCAGATTTTATGACGTTTTTGCCTTTTAAAAGCAGGTTGGTGGTGTAACCCAATTTTAGTGATTTTTCAATGGGTTGGATTAGTATATTTGTGTATTAGTATATTTGTGTATTATTATATTTGTGTATTAGTATATTTGTATATTAGTTTAATTGTTTATTGGTGTAAATTGCTGAATAATAAGGCACAACGCTAAAAAACAAATAATC
>JARGGF010000223.1 GCA_029210905.1 Bacteroidales bacterium
ATCAGAAGTCCATCCGGCACCAGCTGTAAATTTATGATAGCGCAACATATCCAACACCCCTACCGCTGGGAAGGCAACTGCAGCTAAATCAGGCCTTTGTGTAATAGTAGCACCAACCAGTAATCCTCCATTGGAACCACCGGCAATAGCCAGGTAATCTGTTGAAGTGTATTTATTATCTTTCAAATATTCTGCAGCAGCTATAAAATCATCAAATACATTTTGTTTCTGCATTTTAGTACCTGCTTTGTGCCATTTTTCTCCATATTCGCCACCACCTCTTAAATTTGGTTGGGCATAAATTCCACCATTTTCCAGCCACACTAAGCGGGCAATACTGAATGATGGCATCAGGCTGATATTAAATCCTCCATAGGCATATAAATAGGTAGGATTTTTACCATTTTTCTTCATACCTTTTTTATAGGTGATGAACATAGGGATTTTTGTACTGTCTTTGCTCTGGTAAAAAACCTGTTCTGTTAAATAATCCTCAGGATTAAAATCAATTGCAGGTTTCCAGTACATTTCTGATTTGCCGCTGGCTATCTCATATTTAAAGATAGTTCCGGGATAGGTAAAAGATGTAAAATTATAATAAAGTTCAGTATCTTCTTTTTCGCCACCAAAGCCGCCTGCTGTTCCAATTGAGGGCAATTCCACTTCACGGATTAATTTTCCGCTATAGTTATATTGCATAATTTTTGATTTAACATCCACCATATAAGATGCAAATACAGAACCTCCGGCTGTTGATATTTCTAGTACATTTTCAGTTTCGGGAATAACATCCTTCCAGTTTTCGGGCACTGGGTTGTTTATGTTTACTTCAACCAACCTGTTGTTGGGTGCATTTAAATTAGTGTGGATTAAAAATCTTTCTCCCTCATTATCAACTATATAATGGTCATTTTCAAATCCTGTAACTACAGGTTTAATTTCTTTTCCCGGAGAAGAAATATCCTGAACATAAAGCTCATTTCCAGTAGTACTTTCAGCTGCACTTATAATAAGGTAGTTTTGATCCTCGGTAACACCACCTCCAATATATCTTCGGGGTTGTTTATCACCACCAAAAATTAAAATATCCTGTTTTTGAGGCGTTCCTAATTTATGATAAAATAATTTATGGAATTGTGTTTTTCCTGAAAGCTGACTTCCATCCTTAGGCTTGTCGTAACTACTATAATAGAACCCCTCGTTACCTTTCCAGGAAACCCCGCTGAATTTTACATCAATTAAGGTATCCTCAACCATTTCTCCGGTCTCGGTATTTTTAACAATTATTTTGCGCCAGTCAGAGCCACCTTCAGAAATCAGGTAGGCCATCAGAGAACCATCTTTGGTAAAACTTGTGCCAGCCATTGAAATGGTACCATCTTCAGAGAATTTATTGGGATCGATAAATACCTCTGCTTCATCAGTAGCTAAATCTTTTTTACGATATAAAACGTACTGATTCTGAAGGCCATCATTTTTATAAAAATAATAATAATCGCCATGCTTTTTTGGAGAACCTACTTTTTCGTAGTTCCACAACTTTTCAAGGCGTTGTTTAATTTTTTCCCTGAAAGGTATTTGATTTAAATAATCAAAAGTAACTTTGTTTTCTGCTTTTACCCATTCGGCAGTTTCGTCCGATAAATCATCTTCGAGCCAACGATAAGGATCGGCTACCTGGACACCAAAATAGGTGTCAACAGTGTCTACTTTTTTAGTTTCAGGATAATTCACAACTATCTCTGGTTTTTTAGGTTTTGAATTGCATGCAAATAAAGCAACAATTACCAATAATGTAAAAATCTTTTTCATAAAGTATTTTTTTTAGGTTTAAACAACAAATATAAAAAAAGAACTCAGCCTAAAAAAATATTAAGCCATTTAGCTAAACATCATTAAATCAGACAAATAAGATTTTATTAGTTAGATTATTGCAAGCACTAACTGATTCATAAGGCCAGAATAAAGGGTAAATTACTAATCATAAAAAAATGCTTGTTCATCAGTTTTTTTTAATCAGAAACTCTTTTTTAAAATAAAAAATAATTAAATTTGATTAGTAATCACTAAAAATATAAAAGTTATGGATCTTCAATCTTATTATGAAATGGTTGACAATTGCATCAGAAAATTGGGAGTAGACCCAAATGTTTGCAGAGGTCAAAATCCCGGTCAGTGGGATCTGAAAAAAGGTTCTGCAAGTGTTTGGATCGATGTATTTAAACGAGAGCAGGATCATTTTGGATATTTTCAATGTATGGCACCTGTAGTGCAGATTCCTACTAGCAATACCAAGGAATTTTATGAAGAAGTGCTCGAAAAAAACCACACCTTATACGGAACAGCAATGACCAAATATAAGGACTGGATTTATATGAAAACCATCCGGGAACTCGATGGCCTTGATGAGGCTGAAATGATGGCAACACTTAATAGAGTAGGGACTTATGCCGATGATAATGATGATTATTTCAAAAATAAATATGCAGGTGGAGGTGAATCACCAAAACCAGTATAACACTATCTTTTAACGCATGATAAGGCTGTTCAAAAAGTAAATTATCAGCCACCAAAACTCTAAAACACTAGATATTCACCTTACATATCCTTTTTTAAATCAGTGATTTGTGGAATTTTGTGATTTTGTGTTTTAGTGGCATTTACCATATTTTGCGACTTTTTGAACACCCTCTTCATACTTTTTAATTAAGAAACCGGTCTTCCTTTTTCAAACTATTATCCTTTATTTTCCCGATTATTCGGCCTGCGATAAGGCCAAAAGCAAATCCCAGTATCAGACCCTGCTTTACAAAATTTTTGTCTATTAAAAAAGCAATAAGTGATCCAAATATTAATCCACCCGCAACTCCCAAAAATGAATAAAGTGAAAGATTATATTGTTTGGGAAAAATCTGATGGACTTTTCGAATATGGTCATTAATTTCGTCGAGTTTTTTTTCGTATTTTTTTCGTGAAATTACATCACCTTTAAGGTATTCATATAAATTTTCAGAGATTTCTTCAATATTGGGCTTTAAATATTTACAGGTGGCACAATCTGTTGAAAAACTGTCAACTCGTTTGGCAAGCTTTATTAAAGTGTCTACATGATAGAACTTAAAATCTTTTTTATAAAGCCTTTCATTTTGCACCATTATTTGATTTTCAATTTTTTTAAACCAAACTGATTCTTCCATTGCGCTATATTTCTGTTAAAAAATAAACCCCAAAATTAAAAAACTTTGGGGTTTGCTAACTTTATAATTTAAAAAGCTATTTATTCTCTGGTTTAGGCAGCAAAACTTTTCTTGAAAGTTTCAATTTGCCAGATTTTTTATCAATATCAATCAATTTTACCTCAATCATTTGACCTTCCTTCAGCACTTCATCAACAGTGTTAAGTCTTTTCCAGTCAATTTCCGAAATGTGGAGCAGGCCATCTTTTCCTGGCAAAATTTCAACAAAAGCACCAAAAGCAACAATCGATTTCACCTTTCCGGTGTATACTTCGCCAACTTCAGGGAGTTCTGTAATCCCTCTAATTTTCAATTTTGCCTGATCAATATTTTCTTTATTTTCGGATGAAATAAGAACGATTCCCTGATCACCTTTTTCTTCAATAACAATTACTGTTTTAGTCAGTTCTTGTATTTCCTGAATAATTTTACCACCAGGGCCAATAATTGCTCCAATCATTTCCTTTGGAATAAAGATTTTCTCTATTCGTGGAACATGTGGTTTAAAATCTTCACGGGGTTCGCTGATAGTCTCCATCATTTTAGAAAGGATATGAGCCCTGCCGGCTTTTGCCTGATTTAATGCCTTTTCAAGAATCTCATAAGACATTCCGTCTATTTTAATATCCATCTGGCAGGCTGTAATACCATTTTCAGTTCCGGTTACTTTAAAGTCCATGTCGCCTAGATGATCTTCATCTCCAAGAATATCTGATAAAACAACGTAACGTTCTTCTGAATCGTGAATTAAACCCATAGCAATACCAGAGACTGGTCTTTTTATCTGAACACCGGCATCCATTAATGCTAGCGTACCAGCACAAACCGTTGCCATTGAAGAAGAGCCATTTGATTCAAGAATAGTTGAAACTACTCTGATGGTATAAGAATTATCTTCATCATTAGGAAGCATTCTCTTTAATGCACGATGGGCAAGATTTCCGTGTCCTATTTCCCTTCGGCTAATGCCTCTTTCAGGGCGGGCATCACCAGTTGAGAAGGGTGGAAAATTGTAATGTAACAAGAATTTATCCCGACCTTTTTCCATTACTTCATCAATTATTTTTTCATCCATTTTGGTGCCAAGGGTCACCGTAGTTAAGGATTGGGTTTCACCCCGGGTGAATATTGATGAGCCGTGTGTAGCAGGCAAATAGTCAATTTCGCTCCAGATAGGTCTTATTTCATCTGGTTTTCTTCCGTCCAAACGAATTTTTTCGTCCAACAACAGATTTCGAACTGCATCTTTTTCAATATCATGAAAATACTGGCCAATATAAAATGCCAACTCTTCCCGTTCTTCTTCCGGAATAGTTGCTATAAATTCTTCTTTAATTGCTGAAAATGCATCACTTCTTTCGTGTTTTGGCAGTGCACTTTTTGCAATATCATAAATTTTTTGATAAGCGAAATTTTTCATGTTATTGAAAAGGTCTTCTTTGAACTCTTCTCTTGGATAATCTCTCTTTACTGTTTTTCCAAGTTCTTCTGCAAGCTCAATTTGCACCTGGCATTGAACTTTAATGGCATCGTGTGCAAATTTAATGGCTTCCAGCATCTCTGCTTCTGAAACTTCACTCATTTCACCTTCTACCATCATAATATCTTTAATAGTAGCGGCAACAACCAGTTCTATATCAGCGCGTTCGTTTTGTTCAAGCGTTGGGTTTATCATAAATTTACCATCAACTCTTGCAACTCTTACTTCAGAGATAGGACCTTCGAAAGGGATATCGGAAACTGATAAGGCTGCGGATGCTGCAAGACCAGCCAAAGCATCAGGCATAATTTCTTTATCCGCAGATATTAAATTTACAGTAACGAAAGTTTCTGCATGATAATCTTTAGGGAATAAAGGGCGCAAAGCTCTGTCAATCAAGCGTGCAACCAAAATTTGGTTATCGCCCGGTCTCCCTTCGCGTCTTAAAAATCCACCTGGAAATCTTCCAACTGCCGAAAAATTTTCTTTATATTCCACAGATAGGGGCATAAAATCCATATCTGGTTTTATTTCTTTTGCTGAAACAACTGTGGCCAATAGCATGGTTGTTCCCATTTTTACTACAACGGCTCCATCGGCTTGTTTGGCCAATTTACCTGTTTCTATGGTGATAACACGTCCATCACCAAGATCAATATCTTTTGTAACTAATTTATACATAATCGATTAGATAATTTTGTAAATTATGATCCGAAGATCGGGGTATACCTGAGGGATAGCAATTAGAACAAAAAAAGGCAATAAGAATTGCCTTTTTTGTTATCTTCTTAAGTTCAAAGATTTGATTATTGCTCTATATCGTTCAATATCAATATCTTTTAGATAATCAAGTAATCTTCTTCTTTTACCAACCAGCTTTAAAAGTGAACGTTGAGTACCAAAGTCCTTTTTGTTCAATTTCAGATGTTCTGTTAAATGGCTGATACGATAAGAAAAAAGGGCAATTTGAGCTTCTGACGCACCGGTATCCTGCTCTGATTTCCCATAAGTTTTAAAAAACTCTTTCTTCTTTTCCGTTGTTAAATACATATCAATACTTTTTACTTTACCATGGTTTATAATAGCTCGCAAAATTAGATAAAACTTTTGAATTTTCGACAAATTATTGTAAAATATTTGAAATAATTGCTGATGCCCTTTTATTTAATTGATATTTTTACATTTTAGTATTTTATTTATTAGCTTAAAATAGCGTATATTTTTTTGGTTTTCTATATATTAAGGATGTAAAATAACGAATTATTCATCTCTTTTGTATGAGATATTTTTGTTTCTTTGTATAGTATCATCCACAAGTTGATAAATTAATATAATATATACATTATGCGGTATTACATTCTAATAGGTGCTTTATTTTTGCTCTCTAATTGTTCTCAAAAAATTGAGGAAGTGGATATTAAAAAGAGTCATCCCAGCCATGTTTATAATTTTGTCAATGCTGATGAATATGCATTAAATTATTATGAAACGGTTTATGTTCCGGTATATTCTGACATCTATCATCTTGATGGTACCAGAAGATTTAAATTAACTACCACTGTAAGTATAAGGAATACCTCCCTTTCTGATTCAGCCTTTATATTGTCAGCTACTTATCATGATTCCTATGGAAAAACTTTAAAGGAATACGTAGATTCTACTATTTTGGTATCGCCTTTGGAATCAATCGAATTTGTGGTCGAAGAATTTGAGAATATGGGTGGGGCCGGTGCCAATTTTATTGTAGAGTGGGCATCCAATAATCATGTCGATCAGCTTTTGATCCAATCTATTATGATTGGCACTTATGATAAACAGGGCATTTCATTTTTATCTGAATCAAAAGTTATAAAGCGTGTAATCAAAGATTAATTAATAATAATTTTCAAATTATTTCTTGAAAATAAACAAAATGGAGCCAATTAGCAATTTCAATTGTAAAAGATGTAATTGAAAATCTTGTTCCTGCAATTTTTTCTTTTCATTGCAAATATTAGATGAATGACAAACGAACAAGATGATCTTTTTGTCGAATTGTATCTCATCAGCCGCTGCTATAATATATTATAAATCAATAACTTTCTTTATAAGACAGCACCCATTCAGGTTTTCCTATCAGACTTAAGAGTCTGAACGCATTGTCACCATAGATAATATCGTTAATTCTAAACAAACCGAATTTTTGCAATATTTGCATTTGGCTTTCAGTTGGCAGAAATGGTATTGAATCATTTGCAGACCAACCGGGTTCCATTTGTTGGTTGGTAAAATAGGGATACTCTTTATATCGCAAGCGCCATAGGTTATCCATTACATTTGGATCATCAATCTGGAATTTTTTGAAAAAATCTATGCCATTTGGATTTGCG
>JARGGF010000224.1 GCA_029210905.1 Bacteroidales bacterium
TATTTCCATAAACCAGACTTCTATTCAAGCTTTTCTCAATATAAACATGATGTATATAATCATCAAATAACAACCGAACAAGTTACCGAACAAGTTACCGAACAAGTACCGAACATGTTACCCCGCAAGTTACCCCGCAAGTCACCCCGCAAGTCGAAAAACTGTTGCAAATTTTAGATGGAGAACTCAACAGGCAGGAGATTCAAGAAAAGCTAGGATTATCCGACAGGGAAAACTTTAGGTTAAACTATCTGCAGGTTGCATTAGATAATGGCTTAGTTGAAATGACTATTCCGGATAAACCCAAAAGCAGCAAACAAAAATACAAGCTTTCAATCAAAGGCATAGAAGTAAAAGAAGCAATGAAAGGTTGAAGAAAGTATTTCTATTGATTAAACGGGCATAAACAGTATGTGAACCATCTTTATTTAATTGGTCGGTTTTGAGGCAGATTTTTACAGTGTTCGTAAGCAAAAGGCTTAGAAGTTGTGTGAAGCACATGTGAAACATTTTGCCGAAAAAATAGAAAAAAGCTTTCTAAACCTTAAATCAAACTTTTCGTAAGCCCCTAACTTACAAAAGGTTGAAGGAATACATTCTATTCCTTCAACCTACTCTGTGACCCCGGCGGGATTCAAACCCACAACCCTCAGAGCCGAAATCTGATATTCTATTCAGTTGAACTACGGAGCCATTTATAAAACGCAAAAGTAGAAAAAATTAAATTGCTGACGAATTATTTTTATACCAGGATAAAAAAATTCATCAAATTACTTATCTATTACAGATTATTAAAAAAGTATCTGAATTTTCAGCTAAGTTTTCTACTTTTGCGAACTGTAAAACGCCTTAATAGAAATATTTAGCAATTATTTTTTTTGTCGTTTTATAAACCAAAAAAAGGAATTTAACAAACAAGGTTCATTACCTTACTATTTGAAAAAGAGAAAGATGGAATATAATTTCGGCGAAATTGAAAAGAAGTGGCAAAGCTATTGGAAAGAAAATAAAACTTATCAGGTTGATATCGATAAATCAAAACCCAAGTTTTATGTATTGGATATGTTTCCTTATCCCTCTGGAGCAGGCTTGCACGTGGGTCATCCACTAGGTTATATCGCTTCTGATATTTACAGCCGGTATAAGCGGTTGAAAGGCTTCAATGTATTGCATCCCATGGGCTACGATGCTTTTGGCTTGCCAGCCGAACAATATGCCATCCAAACTGGTCAGCACCCGGCCATTACCACCGATAATAACATCAAAAGATATCGGGAGCAGCTGGATAAAATTGGCTTTTCTTACGATTGGAACCGCGAGGTAAGAACCTCTGATCCATCCTACTACAAATGGACGCAATGGGCTTTTATTCAAATGTTTAAGCATTGGTTTAACAATAAAACCCAAAAAGCTGAAGCCATTGAAACCCTTGTTGCCACCTTTGAAAAAGAAGGAAATAAAAATATAGATGCAGCTTGTACACAAGAAACAGTTTTTACTGCCGATGAATGGAAAAAATATTCCGAAAAGGAAAAACAAAACACACTTTTAAACTATCGTTTGGCTTATCGTGCCAATACAAAAGTGAACTGGTGCCCTGAGTTAGGAACAGTTTTGGCTAATGACGAAGTAGTTAATGGTGTTTCTGAAAGAGGAGGATATCCGGTGATACAAAAAAATATGGAACAATGGTTGTTGCGCATCACAGCCTATGCTCAACGCTTATTGGATGGCTTGGAAACAATTAGTTGGAGCGATTCGTTAAAGGAAATGCAACGCAATTGGATTGGCCGTTCCGAAGGTGCCCAGGTCTTTTTTGATTTGAAAGATTCGAATGAAAAAATTGAAGTATTTACCACCCGGCCCGATACAATTTATGGAGCTACTTTTATGGTAGTTGCTCCCGAAAGTGAACTGACAGCTTCGTTAACAACTCCTGAACAAAAATCAGCCGTTGAAGATTATATTGCAACTTCGAAGAAACGTACTGAGAGAGAACGTATTGCAGAAGTCAAAAATGTTACCGGAGTGTTCACTGGTTCCTATGCTATCAATCCATTTACTAAAGAAGAAATTCCAATCTGGACAGCTGATTATGTGTTAGCCGGATACGGTACAGGGGCTATCATGGCTGTTCCTGCTCACGATAGCCGCGATTATGCATTTGCAAAACAATTTAACCTTGAAATCAGGGAAGTGGTTTCAGGTGGTGATATCAGCGAAGAATCTTACGATGCCAAAGAAGGCAAGTTAATTAACTCAGACTTAATCAATGGTTTAGAAGTTAAAGCTGCAGTTACTAAAATTACTGGAATTATTGAAGATAGAGAAATAGGAACTAAACGAATCAATTACCGCCTGCGAGATGCAATATTCAGTCGCCAGCGATACTGGGGTGAACCATTTCCTGTTTATTTTAAAGATGGCATCCCCTACCCTGTTGATGAAAACTCTTTGCCACTTGAATTGCCTGAGATTGATGCCTATAAACCAACTGAAGACGGAGATCCGCCATTGGGAAGGGCCATCAACTGGCAAACAAAAGACGGATTTCCATACGAATTAAGCACAATGCCTGGCTTTGCAGGATCTTCTGCTTATTATCTGCGATATATGGATCCGCAGAATACTAATGCCCTGGTTTCAAAAGAAGCCAATGAATACTGGCAGGATGTTGACTTGTATATTGGTGGTACTGAGCATGCTGTGGGTCACCTAATGTATTCAAGATTTTGGAACAAATTCCTTTTCGATTTAGGCTATGTGGCTAAAGATGAGCCATTTAAAAAATTAATTAACCAGGGAATGATTCAGGGGCGTTCTAATTTTGTTTACCGAATTCAGAATACAAATAAATTTGTCTCATATGGTCTAAAAGACCAATATGATGTTACCCCACTTCATGTAGATGTCAATATTGTACATCATGATATTCTTGATATTGAAGCCTTTAAAAAATGGAACCCTGACTTTACAAAAGCCGAATTTATTTTGGAAGATGGCAAATATCATTGCGGTTACGCAGTAGAAAAAATGTCTAAAAGGTATTACAATGTAGTAAATCCAGATATGATTGCAGAACAATACGGTGCTGATACCCTTCGCTTGTACGAAATGTTCCTGGGTCCTATTGAACAGGCAAAACCATGGGATACAAACGGAATAGAAGGTGTACATAAATTTTTGCGTAAATACTGGCGATTGTTTTATCAAAACGATCAGTTAAGTATTTCGGATGAAACCCCAACAGAGGCAGAATTAAAAATACTGCATAAAACCATTAAAAAAGTACAGGAAGACATCGAACGATTCTCGTTTAATACCTCAATTAGTGCTTTTATGATATGTGTAAACGAATTAAGCAGTCTGAAATGTAACAAAAAGGCTATTTTAAGCCCCTTAACCAGACTTTTGGCACCATTTGCGCCTCATATTACTGAAGAATTATGGTCAGTGCTTGGGAATTCTACTACAATTAATGATGCTGAATTCCCCGTTTTTGATGAAAAATACCTGCAAGAAGACCGCATCACCTATCCAATAGCCATTAATGGTAAGCGAAGGTGCGAGATTCAGGTAGCTGCAGATGCGAGCAATGCTGAAATTGAAAAACTAGCCCTTAGCCATGAAATAACTATCAAATGGCTCGAAGGGAAGGCTCCTAAAAAAGTAATTGTTGTGCCTAAAAGGATGGTGAATATTGTCATTTAGATTTGAGCAATTAGAATTTAGATATTAGATTTACCTTCGAGCCTCGTTAGAGCTCGAAACGTTGAATCTCAAAGGACTAATCTTCTCATTTCTAATAAATCTTTGTGTTCATCAATTCAAAATACATTATTTTTGGCAAAGTTTTCGTAATAGCCTAATATGATATGTGGTAAACTTTATATTTTATAAATTCACTAATAAAAGACTTAAAGTAACGTTTATTATAATTTTTGTGTTGAATTATTTATTTTTTTATACATTCGCCCCAGAATAACCTAAGAATCAGTAAAATGAAGAAAAACTTTTTGATCTCTGTAATATTATCAATCATTCTTTTATTATTTCTCACTTCAGCTTGTCATACGAAAGAACCAATTATTGAGCAGGAAGACGTTAGTCAGGATCATGAACTTACCCTTGAATACGGACTTCCGGTTGATTCATTTATAATAGAAGAAAACACTATTAAGGCAGGAAGCAGTCTTTCTTCAATAATCAGTAGTTTAAATGTGGCTTCGGAAAATGTGCAGACAATTATTGAAAAAGCCGCTCAGGTATTTGACCTAAGAAAGATAAAAATGGGAAATAAATACAAAGTCTTTCATGCAAAGGACAGTAGCAAAGTAAACTACCTTGTTTATGAGCAAAACGCCACTGATTATATTTTGTTTCATTTAATGGATAGTATCCATGTGGAACAAAAACAAAAAGCAGTAACAGTTGAAACTCATACAGCCAGCGGAACCATTGAATCATCGCTATGGAATACCATAGTTGAAAGCGGTGGCGATCCAATGCTGGCCATGCAGTTATCGGATGTATACGCCTGGACTGTAGATTTTTTCGGACTTCAAAAAGGCGATCAATTTAAAGTTTATTACCAAGTACAAGCTGTTGATGGTGAATCAATTGGCATAAGCAAAATCCATGCAGCCTGGTTTAAACATTATGGTAAAGAATATTATGCCATTCCCTTTTATCAGGACAGTCTGATCCAATTTTTCGATGAAGAAGGAAATAGTCTGAAAAAAGCTTTTCTGAAAGCACCCCTCAGCTATAGTAGAATAGGATCAAGATTTTCGCACAACCGGATGCACCCCATATTAAAAATTCGCAGGCCACATTTAGCTGTTGATTATAGCGCACCAATGGGAACACCAGTGCTTGCCATAGGCGACGGCACCGTAATTCATGCAAGTTATAGCGGTGGAGCCGGCGACTATGTTAAAATTAAACACAACAGCATGTATACAACAGGATACATGCATCTCTCCGGATATGGCAAAGGAATCCATACCGGTAAAAGGGTGCGCCAGGGTGAAATAATTGGGTACGTCGGCAGCACCGGTCTCTCAACTGGCCCACACCTCGATTTTAGGGTTTGGAAAAATGGTCAGCACATTGACCCCCTGAAATTAGAAGCTCCACCTGCTGATCCCGTAAAAGAAGACAGATTGGATTTCTTTTTTCAAATCAGGGACGTCTGGAAAAAGGAATTAGACAAACTTAAAGTAATTGATATTCAAGATGTTGCAGAAGCAGCTATGTAGTTAAAATATATTTATTAGTAAAACTATTTCAATCAAAGTTTTTGTATCTAACCCTCATTTTTAGAGGGTTTCGGCTTGAATGAAATATGCCTAGTATATAGCCCACAGGATTTTTAATCACAAAATATATATTAAAAGGGAACTTATCAATTTGAGCTTTTCTCATTTCCTTGTATTCATAGGGGAATTGAAGTGGATTTTCTTTTATCCTATCAAAAGTATCAGAGACTGTTCTGGCAAATTCATATCCTAATCCTTGTTTTCGAATATTATAATATTCAATACTTTCTTCCAAATCCTCTTCTGCAAAAGGGGATATTTTCAACTTCATTATTTAAGGTATTTATGTTTTACTTCATCCCAATCTGAATATTTTTCATGATGCTTTAGGAAATGTTCGTATCGTTGATCCAACTCATCCTTTTGTTCTTCAGATAATGCTAACTCATCTTCATCAGTTATTTTAAGAAAATCATATTCTTTAGTTTTAGCTAAAGACCTTAAATAGTCAAGCAGTTTTTTGGCTAATTCGCTTTCCGTGTCCTTTATTTGAATTGAATATCCCATTGCTGTTTTAATTAAGTTTTATAACACAAAGATAAATCATTCTTAGCTTTTTTTTAGAAAATAGATTTTATTCAATAAAAGAAACCATCGCTTTCATCATTCTTTTTTAATTGTATTTGCAATAAACTCATGGCTTATCCATATAACACCACCATAAATGATTCTCAATATCTCTAGTCAAACCCAAAGTTCGCAAATATGCTTTCCAAAAAACACAATCTCCTTCCTTTTTTAGCCTTTCACATTCTCCTTATTATAAAACCCCAAAATAATCCCTAAAACTACTGACCAAACAGCAGCTAATCCAATCTGAAAAGGTCTGTCTAAAATAAAAGTGATGGTGTGTGCAGGAATCCAGAACCACAATAAAGAAAGCATACCCTTATTGATATTGGCCCAATTATTTTGTTTTGCAATTACATTGTCAAAAAAACGGTGCATAATCACTAAAAATGGCCCAAATTGAAGGTTCATTGTGGTTGAAATCGCAAAAGCATAACCAAATTTATTCATTTCAGGAAGCATACCGTGCCCTGTTAGTCCATCAACAAAGCCATGAAAACCAATAAAAGCGTATTTAATAAAAATAGCCAGAATAGCCCATTCTAACATTTTCAATATCAATGTTATAACACTGTATGGAACAAAAAACTTACCTTTTATAATCCATTTGGCAATGGTGTCTCCCAAAGTGCCTAAAATTGCAAATTGAATCATTGCAGTAATAATAGGGTACGCTTTTACAGTGTCAATATACCAGTTCATCGTTTTTAGTTTTTGTGCGAAATTAACAGGAATATCGAAATTAAAATATGATTTTTGAGGTGTCTGATATGTTTAATAAAGGCCAGAGCAGATAGCAACATTGATTAATCATCATCATCGTCATTATTGCTTAGCGCAGAAATATCATTGGAAAAACTAATGGCTGATTTTTTTTCGAAGTAGTATATCTTAACAATAGCAGTGTCTCGCAGAAAATTTATTTCACCAACCTCTACCCTATTGATTTTTAATCCTGTCCTTTCCTCCAGATCTTTGAGCAACATTGGAAGATTCTCAGGTTTAATTAATTCAATACGCTCATATACAATGGTTTTTGAAGCTTCGTGTTCGAGTAAAAATACCCTTTCAAGCAGCCAGCTGGCACCAATTATCGCAATATTGCTAAAAAATAACTCCGCATAACTGATATTATCGCCTGATAGTGCATTGATAACTGAAATGCCAATAACAAGAAACAAATAGGTCATTTC